>JAGRMS010000421.1 GCA_020441135.1 Pseudooceanicola sp. | reverse complement strand
TCATGTTGCCGACGCCCGGAATCTCCACCGGATACTGGAAGGCCAGGAACAGCCCTGCCGCCGCCCGTTCTTCCGGCTCCATCGCCAGCAGGTCCACGCCGTCCAGCGTCGCGGTGCCGCCCGTGACCTCGTACCCCTCGCGGCCCGACAGAACGTAGGAGAGCGTCGACTTGCCCGACCCGTTCGGCCCCATGATCGCATGCACGGTCCCGGCCTGGACGTCGAGGTCGACCCCCTTCAGGATCTGCTTGTCTTCTTCTTCAAGCTTGACCTGCAAGTTCTTGATATTCAGCATCTTGTCCTCATTTTCCTGGCGGCGCTCAGGGGCGCAGCATGAACCGTATGAACTGGAGCATCTGCGCCCCCGAAACCGTCATCGGCGCAACCGCGAACTCGGCCATGCGCCCGATCATCGCGCGCGGTGCGCCGACGAATTCCTCGACCTGGTGATGCCGCTCGCGGTGTGCGTAGTCGTCGAACAGCACCGTGACGGGCCGCGTGACCGACACCGCCGTTGCCAGCAGGCAGCCGACGCGGAACCGCCCGTCCACCAGCACCACGTCGGGGTGTTCGAACCCCTCGCGCTGCCAGACGGCCAGCGGATAGCGCGGAAACTTGCGCCAGGCGCTGTCGTCGCTCGGCCGACCCCAGTCGCCGGTCGGCCCGACATCGCACCAGACCACGTCCACCGACGACCCCGCGGCCGGCGGGTTCGCGTCGAACCAGCGCCGCATCTTCCCGGCCCAGGCCTTGTCGCTTTCGACCGTCGTGACCCGCTTGCCCGGCATCTCTGCCGCCACCACCGTGGACCCGCCCGACCCGTATTCCAGGATCACCGAGGCCGCGCCATAGACCGCGCGCAAATGCGCGGCCTCGGCAGGCGGCATCGTCAGCTCGGGTCTTTGCACGGCCACGTCCAGCATCTCAGTCGATCACGACCGCCGTGCCCGAGGCCGAGACCATCAGCATCGACTGCCCGACCACCTCGTAGTCGAGGTCGACCCCGACCACCGCATTCGCGCCAAGCTGCCGCGCCCGCTCTTCCAGCTCGTGCAGCGCGGTTTCTCGCGCGTCCTGCAGCTTGCCCTCGTAGGCCCCCGACCGTCCGCCGACGATATCGGTGATCGAGGCGAAGAGGTCGCGCACCACATTCGCCCCCATGATCGCCTCGCCCACGACGATTCCTTTATATTCCGCGATCAGATGCCCCTCGATATTGGGCGTTGTCGTCACGATCATGATGCTACCCCCTGAACACCAGCGCCGCCCCGGCGGCAATCAGCACGAACCCGGCCACGACGCCCCAGCTGAGGCTCTCCTTCAGCCAGAAGACCGAGAATCCGGCGAAGATCACCAGCGTGACGACCTCCTGTATCGTCTTCAGCTGCGCCGCCGAATAGACCGCGTGCCCGATCCGGTTCGCCGGCACCGCCAGCCAGTATTCGAAGAAGGCGATCCCCCAGCTGACCATCACCGCGATCCACAGGGGCGCCGCCTTGTGACCCAGATGCCCGTACCAGGCAAAGGTCATGAACACGTTCGACGCGATCAGCAGCAGGATTGGGGCGATCGCGGGATATGAGAGAACCATTTCTCACGGCACCAAGTTCAGCTTTTCAACGAGACATATTTGGCTAGTCGAATACCTTTTCGGATTTCGGTGCCGTAAGAGCGATGACCGGTCGCGAGCTCGGCAATATCATTTATCGCGTGTCCTTCGAGTACATCAGCAAACTCGATGCCGAACAAATGGATCTGAGTGACCTGCTCACGATCCTGAGCTGTTTCATACCGGTCTTTCAGGACCTTCGACAAATCATCGGTGGTCGACATTACCCCACGCTCCCCTCAAGCGAAATCGCCACCAGCTGCTGCGCCTCCATGGCGAATTCCATCGGCAGCGCCTGCAGCACGTCCTTGCAGAAGCCGTTGACGACCAGCGCCACTGCTTCCTCCTCGTCCATCCCGCGCGAGCGGCAGTAGA
>JAGRMS010000050.1 GCA_020441135.1 Pseudooceanicola sp. | reverse complement strand
TTCGGGAGGCAGGGGCCGGAGGTTCGAATCCTCTCACTCCGACCAATGAACAAAGGCGCCCTCGGGCGCCTTTTTCGTTTGTGAGGCCGTGTTCCCGGGGCCATTGAACCCACGCTTTCGCCGAACGGCGGCGCGTTGGTCGCTTGACGGGGGTGTTCGGGGCTGTAGCGGGCCCGGGCGGCATGTCGTGATCCGGGCATCCGGGCGGCCAAGTTGGCGGGCGAGCGATGGCCAAGCGCCTTGCGGCCCCATGCCGGGCACGCCGCGGTCCGCGGACCGGGGATGGCCCGGAGCAACGAATGTGCCTGCGTCGCTCCGGGTGCGTTGTCGAGGGCCGCTTGCCGACCGTTCCGGCTCAGGCGACCTTGTCCATCGCGGGGTCCGGATGTCTCAGGAAGAGGCCATTACCATCGTAGCGGCGACGCAGGAGCGCAAGACGGGCGGCCGCTGCGGGCGAATGGGTCTCGTTTCGGCGGGAGGGCAGGCCGATGTCGCCGTATCCGACGTAGATGCCTGTCTTCAGCGGCGTGGCGCGGTCCAGCAGGTCGCGCAGCCAGGTCATGTTGACCGCGTCGTCGGCGGGCGCGTCCCAGACGGTATAGACCGCGCCGAAGATCGCACCGATCCGCGAGAATGCCGCGTCCCCGGGGACGGAGGCATGACGCGAGCCCGGCGAGATCACCGCAAAGCTCGAGGAGGAGGGCG
Organism: Pseudooceanicola sp.; assembly: GCA_020441135.1. Taxonomy (GTDB): domain Bacteria; phylum Pseudomonadota; class Alphaproteobacteria; order Rhodobacterales; family Rhodobacteraceae; genus Seohaeicola_A. The sequence goes on along the minus strand of JAGRMS010000050.1, from coordinate 4,606 downwards.
CGCGCTCCATCCCTTCGACGATATGCGCGACCACGGCGCCGAGATCGGCATCCGACCACAGCGAATCCACCGCGTATCGCTTGCCTTTCGGCGCGCCGGACGCGGTCATCTCGTAGAGAGCGGCGATCGGCGTCGGCATCTCGGGCATGAGGGCGAAACAGCCATCCGGGGCGTCGCGGCCGATCTCTTCGAGGATGGCCTTTGCCTCGGCTTCGCTGCTGCCGAATGCCGTGAGGATCGCCGTCGTGGCCAGGACCGGACCGATCGGCCCAAGCTGGGTCTCGACCTTCAAGGTCATCTCGACATTGGCCGGAGCGCGCTGCGAGGCGGCATCCATCCATCCGGCGACGGTCCTTGCCAGCGCGGCGGGGTAGACCCGCACCGTCGACAGGGTCGACTGTGCGGCCGGCAGGAGCTTGAGTCGGTAGGCGGTCACGATGCCGAAGAAGCCCGGCCCGGCCCCGCGCATCGCCCAGAAGATGTCCGGATGATCGGTCTCGCTGACGGTCACGAGGCTGCCGTCCGGCAGGACCACATCTGCGCTTTCGATCAGGAAGCAGGCAATGCCCCACTGGCCCGCGTTCCAGCCGACGCCGCCGCCGAGCAGGTAGCCGCTAAGCGGAACGCTGCCGCAATGGCCGACAGGAAACCCGAACCCGTGCCGGTCGAGCGCGGCATTCAGACGTTCGTTGGTGACCGCGGGCCCGGCCTCGCAGAGCCTTGCCCTGGCGTCGATGGCGAGGTGATCCAGAGCGGCCAGGTCGACGACCATGTCCGCTTGCGTCGCGATGCCGGTGAAGTGATGTCCGCCGCCACGGGGCGAAACCGTCAGCCCGTTGGCCGCGGCGAAACGCACGCAGAGCTGCACGTCGGCGACAGTCGCCGCGTGGACGATGTAACGGGCGCGGACTGCCGGTTTGCGACCGTTCCAGATGAGCCCGTCGGCGGTTTCGCGGAAGCCGGGATCGAGGGCGGTAATCAGTTTGCCCGTCAGGGCCTTCTTGAGAGAGTCTTCGTTCATGATCTTGTCCACAATGCTGGGACGCGGTCTCCGGCCAGGGGAGCCGCGGCGGGTTGTATTCCTTGATTTCAAGAGGGTGCCGTCCCGGTTTGTCTTGGGAAGCAGGCGCCGCTGCGTGGTGGTCTGATAGACGACCGGCGCCGTTCGGGAATGTTAAGAGTTCCCTCGGAGAATACTAAGATTTGCTAAATAGATGCTAAGGAGAGCCGCCCGTATCCGAGTCGGCCTCGACCAGGGTCAGGCCGCAGGCGAGATGCAGCCGAAACCGGCCTCGTCCCGACCGCTCGATGCTCAGGCAGGTGCGGCGCTCCTCGAGCCGCTTGCGCAACAGGATCAGGCGGGCGTCGAGATTCTCGGCATGGGCGGGAAGCCGCAGCCCGGCGTCGAGGCGCAGCTCGCGCGTTGTGAACTCGGTCCGGCCGGTCGCACGGTGTTCGCGAACCAGCCGCCAGAGGATGGCCCCCGCGACACCCTTGATGATGTAATCGTTGTCGAGAAAGACGCTCTGGTCGAGCGGGTGGAAGCGCAGCGTCTGCCCGGTCTGTTCCGGCAGAGGGTCGGGGGCCGCCTCCTCCATCTCGTCAGCCTCTTCGCGGCGGAAGAGCGCGATCCGGGCCGCGAGGTGGTCTGCAAAGATGGCCAGCGCATCCTCGTCTTCGTGATCGAAGCGCATGGCCTCCTCGTCCTCGACGAAGAGCACCCCGAGAAGCCCGTCCGTTCCCCTTATGGGGAGGGCCATCTGGCTGCGCGGCGCGCTCAACCCGGGAAAGCGGATCGTCTGGGCGTCGCCGGATACCAGCCCGGCCTGGCGGGCGGTCTCGGTGATTGCGCTGCCGTAACGGTATTCGCGCGTGACATGGCCGATACGGATCGGTGTGCTCTCGCGCGCCGCGACTCCGATGACACCCTCGCCCAGCGCCACTTCGGAGCCGACACCGGATCGCGCGTAGCCGCGCGTTGCAACCGTGAACAGGTGCTCCCGGTCTTCGTCGAGCATCAGGATCATCGCTGTCCGGATGCCGTAATGCACATCGAGCCAGCGGAGGGAGCCGTCGAGCAGGGTTTCGAGGTCTTGCGCCGCTGCCAGCTCGGCGCAGGCCAGCCGGGTCGACGCAAGCAGTCGCCGGGGCTCGGACGGCGGCAGGGTGGGCCCTGGCACGGCCTCGATCCGCACCACGCGGAAGATGTCGGCGCCGAGCAGCCGAAACACGCCGTCCATGCCATGGTGGGACGCGATGCCGGCAAGCTTGGCCTTCATCGTCTCGAAGATCGGTCCGCTTGTCCTGGTATCCACATAGTCGAGGTCCAGCCGGTGATGCAGGAAGGTCGATGGATCGGTGATCTGGACCGAGGCCATTCTGGTCTGCATGACGTTGGCGCGGGTCTTGTTGAAGAACTGATAGGACAGGGCCACATGCTGCGAGTCGACGTAGTGTACCTGGCTGATCATGGACACATTGGGCGTTCCCTCGGCGTCGCAGGTCGCAAGCATGGAGGCAAAGACGCCCTCCATCGACCGGCGCAACCCATCGACGGCCAGCGGGGTCATCGCGGCAACTCGGCGCCGGCGCCGGGGCCGGGCGTCTGGGTAAAGACCCGCTCGGGCAGAAGCTCGACCGACGCGAGGTCGGCCATGTCAAGCGCCAGCCAGCCGGCAGCCAGGTCGCGCGTGAAGCCGATCTCGGACAGCCCGTCGTAGAAGAGGTTGGCCTGCCGTTCGATCTCGGGACGATCATCCTGCGTCGCGGCGCCGACGCGGCAGCGCGAGGTCTTCACCTGAAACGCCCGGTGGCTCGGGGCGCCGGTGAAGGTCGCCGCCAGGCGGCCGCCCGCAGCAATGGCCGCCAGAACGCCGGCGTTGGCCGACCGGCTGAGGATGATCCGCAGGTATCCATCCGGCAGGGCTCGGCAGCACACGCCGAAGCCGACCGTCGGACGTCCGTCGAGTTGCGCGCCCAGCAGGATGGTCGCACCGTTCTGGGCAAGCGCAACAAGGTCCGGGGTCAGGCGGGCGCGCGGATCCTGGCCGGACCGCTGGCTCTGCCAGGCAGCGATGTCTTCAAGGGGTGTGACAGTGCCGGGCGAGGACTGCATGACTGGATCGTGGACAGGATGCGCCGATCGGGCGCGACAAGTGAGTGTCACCGTTTGTCGCATTGCGATCAAGATGCCTGTGATGCCGGCGCGCGCCGGCAGCCCGCTACAGTCTGCGCGCCGCGAAGGTGTCGCAGGCAGAGACGTCCCCGCTGTCGTAGCCCCGCTTGAACCAGCTCGACCGCTGGGCCGAGGTGCCGTGGGTGAAGGTGTGCGGCTGGGGCACGCGCCCTGCGTCGCGTTGCAGCTTGTCGTCGCCGATCTGGCGGGCGGCGTTCAGCGCCTCGTCGATGTCGCCGGGTTCGAGCAGGCCGTCGACCTTGCTTGCCCAGATGCCGGAGAGGCAGTCGGCCTGCAATTCCAGCCGCACGGTCAGGGCGTTGGCCTCGGTCTCGGAGGCGCGCTGGCGGGCGTCGTTCACCTCGGGCAGGATGCCGGTGAGGTTCTGGACGTGGTGCGCGACCTCGTGGGCGATCACATAGGCGGCGGCGAAATCGCCGCGCGCGCCAAGGCGCTGCTCCAGCGTGGCGAAGAAGTCGAGGTCGATATAGGCCTTGCGGTCGAGCGGGCAATAGAACGGCCCCGTCGCGCCCGAGGCGCCGCCGCAGCCGCTCTGGGTCATGCGGCTGAACAGTACCAGGGTGGGCGGGGTGTATTGCGCGTTCAGCTGCTGCTGGAAGACCTGGCCCCAGACGTCCTCGGTCGTTGCCAGAACCTTGCCGGTGAATTCGGCTGCCGCCTGCTCTTCGGGCGTCGGTTCGTAGGGCTGGCTCTGGCTGCCACCCTGGTCGACGATGAGCGGCGTCACGTCGACCCCGGTGAAGTAGCCGATCGCCAGCACGACAAGCAGGCCGACGCCGCCCATGCCGCCCAGCGCGATGCCGCCGCCACCCCGGCCGCGCCGGTCTTCGATGTTGCTGCTGGTGCGGATTCCGCGCAGGCGCATGGCTGGTTCCCCCTGGTCCCGATTCCGTGATCCTAGCGGAACGCCGCGATTTGCGCGACGGTTCCCGCGTGGACCTTCGCGGCCATGCGTTCTAACCTGTCCCGACCCTTTCGAATCCCGGACCCGATGCAAGACACCAGCCCCTCTGCCTACCGCGTGCTTGCGCGCAAATACCGCCCCGAGACCTTTGCCGACCTGGTCGGGCAGGAGGCGATGGTGCGCACGCTGAAGAACGCCTTCGCCGCTGACCGGATCGCGCAGGCCTTCATCATGACGGGCATCCGGGGGACCGGGAAGACCACCACGGCGCGAATCATCGCCAAGGGGATGAACTGCATCGGGCCCGACGGAACCGGCACGCCGACGACCGAGCCCTGCGGGGTTTGCGAGCATTGCGTGGCGATCATGGNNGAAGGCCGCCATGTCGACGTGATGGAGATGGACGCGGCCAGCCGGACCGGCGTGGGCGATATCCGCGAGATCATCGATTCGGTGCGGTATCGGGCGGCCTCGGCGCGCTACAAGATCTACATCATCGACGAAGT
>JAGRMS010000049.1 GCA_020441135.1 Pseudooceanicola sp. | reverse complement strand
CTCAACACCTTCCCGATGATCTCGGGCTATTACACCGCACTGGAACGCACCATGTTCGTGGGCGAAGTGGATGACGCTTCGCTGAGGATCTGGGAGGCCAATGTCGCCGCCCACGAATACGGGATGAGCCTGCTGCGCCCCGGCGCCTCCTGCGCCGAGGTCACGCAAAAGATCAACGCGTTTCTCGCCGAGCGTGACCTGCTGCAATACCGCACCTTCGGCTACGGCCACTCCTTCGGCGTGCTCTCGCACTATTACGGGCGCGAGGCGGGGCTGGAACTACGCGAGGACATCGACACCATCCTGCAACCCGGCATGGTCATCTCGATGGAGCCGATGCTGACCATCGCCCAGGGCCAACCCGGGGCAGGGGGCTATCGCGAACACGACATCCTGCTGATCACCAGGGACGGCAACGAGGACATCACCGGCTATCCCTACGGCCCGGCCTTCAACGTGGTGGGATAAAAACCCCTCACCCGCGCGGAATCGCCTGCGCGGGTTTTGACGGCGCGTCATATGCTGCTAGTTAGATTGCGGAAAAGTGACAACGGACGCGCTGCCATGCCCCTGACGACCCTCCGCTCTCTCCTGCTCTGCTCGCTTCTGGGGCTGCTCGCCGCCTGCGCCGCGCCAGAAGATGCTGCGCCGCCGCCGCAGGACGTGGGGCCCTACGGTGCGGTGGACGATGGCGACATCACCATCCCGGCGGTCGATCCGATGTACCTGGCTGAACCCAACCGGCGCACCCATGTCGCCTACAACGGCTCTGAATCGCCGGGCACCATCGTCGTCGATCCCTATGCCAAGTTCCTCTACGTCGTCGAAGAGGGCGGGCAGGCCACCCGCTATCCGGTCGCCGTGGGGCGCGAGGGCAAGTCGTTCCGGGGCCGCGGCACCATCAACCGGAAAGAGGTCTGGCCCGGCTGGATTCCCACCGCCAACATGATCCGGCGCGAGCCCGAGGTCTACGGCCCCTTCCGCCGCGGCATCCCCGGCGGCGTCGCCAGCCCGCTGGGCGCGCGGGCGCTCTACCTCTATCGCGGCGGGCGCGACACCTACTTCCGCATCCACGGCACCAACGACGTGACCTCGATCGGCAACGCCAACTCGGCCGGCTGCATCCGCATGTTCAACCAGGACATCATCCACCTTTACGACCGCACCGATCTCGGCACCTCGGTCGTGGTGCGCACCTATGACGAATCGGTGATGCTTGAAGGCGAGGAGACCGCGAACCGCGGGCAGGAACTGCCGCCGGTGATCCTGAACGCCGACGAGGTTTATGCCGCCGTCGAGGCCGAGAAGTTCCGCCGCAAGCTGGAAGCCGAAGCCGCCGCCTCGGGGACGCCTTCGGTCATCGTGCAGGAGTAGGAAGAGTCAGACGCGGATCACATAGTCCTTCCGGGTGAACTCCACGACCTCCCAGGTGCCCTTGAAACCGGGCCGCAGGATGAACGAATCCCCGGCCCGCACCTCCAGCCGCGTCCCGTCTTCGCCCTCGATGATCGAATGGCCCAGCAGGATGCGGCAATACTCCCACTCGTCATAGGCGATCCGCCATTTGCCGACGGTCGACTGCCAGATCCCGCAGTATAGCCCGTCCCGCTCTTCCAGGTTCCAGGTGGTGAACACCGGCTTGCCCGAGATCACCTTCTCCGGCGCGGGGGTGTCGAATTGCGGATCGCCAGAGGGAGTGACGGGGTGGATCAGGGGGGGCATCGTGGGCTCCGGATGTCGCGTTTGTGCAAGCCTGCGCCAGCCGCGTCAAAAGCGCAATCGTTTGGAGAAAATGGTGACCCCGGCAGGACTTGAACCTGCAACCTGCCCCTTAGGAGGGGGCTGCTCTATCCAATTGAGCCACGAGGTCGCCGCCCGCCTCTTACCCCGCTTCGCGCCCCTTGTCACCGGTTTTGGCCGCCTGGGCGAACAACAGTTGAACATCGCGCGCGCGTTGCGGTAACGTTCGGGAAAGCAACCGAAAGTTCCGCCCTTGTCCAACGATACCAAGCGCCCTCTGACCCTACGCGACGTTTCCGAGGCCTCGGGCGTGTCCGAGATGACGGTCAGCCGGGTGTTGCGCAACCGGGGCGAAGTCTCGGAAACCACACGGGAAAAGGTGCTCGCGGCGGCCAAGGAGCTGGGCTATGTCCCCAACAAGATCGCGGGCGCGCTGGCGTCGAACCGGGTGAACCTCGTCGCCGTCATCATCCCGTCCCTGTCGAACATGGTCTTCCCCGAGGTGCTGAACGGCATCAACCAGGTGCTGGAAGAGACCGAGTTGCAGCCGGTGGTGGGCGTCACTGACTACATGCCCGAAAAGGAAGAGCGCGTCCTTTACGAGATGCTGTCCTGGCGTCCCTCCGGCGTCATCATCGCCGGACTGGAACACTCCGAGGCCAGCCACGCCATGCTCGAGGCTGCCGGCATTCCGGTGGTCGAGATCATGGACACCGACGGCAAGCCGGTCGACGCGATGGTCGGCATCTCGCACCGCCGCGCGGGGCGCGAGATGGCGGCGGCGATCCTCAAGGCGGGCTATACGCGGATCGGCTTCATGGGCACCAAGATGCCGCTGGACCACCGCGCCCGGAAACGCTTCGAGGGCTTCACCGAGACGCTCGCCCGCAACGGGATCGAGATCGAGGACCGCGAGTTCTATTCCGGCGGCTCGGCGCTGGCCAAGGGGCGCGAGATGACGCAGGCGATGCTGGAACGCTCGCCGGATCTCGATTTTCTCTACTATTCCAACGACATGATCGGGGCGGGGGGGCTGCTCTACCTGCTCGACAAGGGCATCGACGTGCCGGGCCAGATCGGCCTGGCGGGGTTCAACGGGGTCGAACTGCTCCAGGGCCTGCCGCGCCAGCTGGCGACGATGGACGCCTGCCGGATCGAAATCGGGCGCAAGGCGGCCGAGATCATCCACGCCCGTCTCTCCGACCCGCCGGTCGAGATTGAATCCCAGGTCACGCTGACGCCCAAGATCAGCTATGGCGACACGCTGAAGCGGCGCTAGGTGTCCGTCCCGCGACTCGATAACCGCGCGGCCCGCGCGCTGTTCCTCGACCGTCATGCGCTGGCCGAGGCGCCGTCGGGGCCGGGAAAGGGCGACGACCTCCAGGCGTTGATCGAACGGCTGGGGTTCGTCCAGCTCGACAGCGTGAACACCGTGGCGCGGGCGCATGACCTGATCCTGTTCGCCCGGCGTCCGGCCTATCGGCCCGAGAACCTGACGAAACACTACGCCAAGGGGCAGCTGTTCGAGCACTGGACGCACGACGCCTCGGTCATCCCCCGCGCCTTCTACCCGCACTGGCAGGTGCGCTTCGCCCGCAACGAGGCGACGCTGAAGGAGCGCTGGAAAAACTGGCAGGGCGAGGCGTTCCACGACCATTTCGACCCGGTCCTGACCCATATCCGCGACAACGGCCCGGTGAGCGCGGCCGAGGTCGGCGGCGACGAGAAGAAGGGCGGCGGCGGCTGGTGGGACTGGCATCCGTCCAAGGCGGCGCTGGAATACCTCTGGCACACCGGGGCGTTGACCGTGGTGGGCCGCGATGCGTTTCGCAAGCGCTATGACCTGACCGAGCGGGTGATCGAGGAGGGGTTGCGCGGCCGCTATCCCGACCCTGCCGAGACCATCGACTGGTGTTGTAACGCCGCGCTGGAGCGGCTGGGCTTCGCCACCTCGGGCGAGATCGCCGCCTTCTGGGCCACGGTGACGCCGCAGGAGGCGAAGGACTGGTGCGCGGCGGAATGCGCGGCGGGGCGGCTCGAAACCATCAGGGTGGAATGCGCCGGAGGGGCCGACCGCGCCGTCTTCGCCCGCCCCGGCACCGCTGATTGCGACGTGCCATCCGTTACCAACCGGCTGCGCGTGCTCAGCCCGTTCGATCCGGCCCTGCGCGATCGCAACCGGGCGGAAAAGCTGTTCGGTTTCCACTACCGCATCGAAATCTTCGTGCCGGAGGCCAAGCGGCGTTATGGCTATTACGTCTTCCCCATCCTGGAAGGCGACCGGCTTGTCGGGCGCATCGACATGAAGGCCCAGCGCGACGAGGACGTGCTGCGCGTCACCGCCCTCTGGCCTGAACGCGGCGTCGCCTGGGGATCGGGCCGCCAGGCGCGGCTGGAGGCCGAACTGGTCCGGCTCTGTCGGCTGGCGGGGGTATCGCGCGTCGAGTTTGCCGGGGGATGGCTGCGCGCGGCGCTTTGAGGGCATGGGTCTGGTGCGCGAAGGAAGGCGCAGCCTTGCCCGACTTTTTCTGTTTGTCGCGCGTTCCCTCTCCCCAGTCACCCCTTCGCCCGGAACAAGGCGCGCAGCG
>JAGRMS010000420.1 GCA_020441135.1 Pseudooceanicola sp. | reverse complement strand
ATCATGGCGCGCACCGATGACGTCATCAATGTCGCCGGCCACCGCCTGTCCACCGGCGCGATGGAGGAGGTGCTGGCCTCGCACCCCGATGTCGCCGAATGCGCGGTGATCGGCGTTTCGGACGACTTGAAGGGCCAGGCCCCGCTTGGCTTCCTCATTCTCACCAAGGGCGTGAACCGGCCCCACGACGAGATCTGCAAGGAAGCGGTGAAGCTGGTGCGCGACAGGATCGGCCCCGTCGCGGCTTTCAAGCTGGCGGTGGTGGTGGATCGCCTGCCCAAGACGCGATCCGGCAAGATCCTGCGGGCGACGATGGTCAAGATCGCCGACAACCAGGACTTCAAGATGCCCGCGACCATCGACGATCCCGCGATCCTCGATGAAATCCGCGCGGCGCTGAAGACGCTCGGTTACGCGGGCGCCTGAACCGCCGCCAGCGGCGACACCGCGCGTTCGTCCACCAGGTGGCAGGCGATGCGGTGTCCGGGGCGGACTTCGCGCAGGGGCGGGGGCACGTCGCGGCATCGCGCCTCGGCCACCGGGCAGCGGGTGACGAACCGGCAGCCCTTCGGCGGGTTCACCGGATCGGGCGGATCGCCCGGGATAAGGATCCGCTTCGTCGCCGCCCGCCGCGCCTTGTCGACCGACGGCACCGCCGACAACAGCGCGCCGGTATAGGGATGCAGCGGGTTCGAGAACAGGCTGATACGATCCGCGTGCTCGACGATCTTGCCCATGTACATCACCGCGATGGAATCGCTCATGTGCTGCACCACGCCCAGATCGTGGGAAATGAACAGGTAGGTCAGCCCGAATTCCGTCTGCAACCGCCGCAGCAGGTTCAGGATCTGCGCCTGCACCGCCACGTCGAGCGCCGAGACCGGCTCGTCGCAGATGATCAGTTCGGGCCGCGTCGCCAGCGCCCGCGCGATGCCGATGCGCTGCCGCTGCCCGCCCGAGAACTGGTGCGGGAACAACCGCTGCTGTTCGGGGCGCAGGCCCACCGCCTTGAACAGCCCCGCCACGATCTCTTGCTTTTCGGCGTCGGGCTTGTCGGACAGGCTGTCGAGCGGTTCGCGCACGATCGCCTCGGCCCGTTGGCGCGGGTTCAGGCTGGAATAGGGATCCTGAAAGATGAACTGCACCTGCCGCCGCGCCTGCCGCAGCGCCTCGCCCTCGAGGCCCAGGATGTCGCGCCCCGACAGCGCCACCTTCCCGCGCCAGGCATTGACCAGCCGCGCCACCGCCAGCGCCGCCGTGGTCTTGCCCGACCCGCTTTCGCCCACGATGGCCAGCGTCTCGCCCTTCTTCACGGCGAAACTAATGTCGTCCACCGCGTGCAGGTATGTCTTCTTGCCGAAAACGCCGCCGCGTTTCACCTCGAAGCGCACCGACAGGTTCTGCACGTCCAGCAGGTCGCCCATCACATCGCCTCCGCGTGCCAGCAGTCGGCGACCTGACCGTTGCCAAAGGTCTTGGCGGGCGGGCGCTGCCGCAGGCACTCTTCTGTCCGGTGCTGACAGCGCGAGGCGAACAGGCAGCGGTCCTGCCCGAACTCGCGCAGGGACGGCACGATGCCCGGCACTTCGGTCAGGTCATGCCGTTCCGCGCTGACCGTCGACAGGATATGCGGCACGCAGGAAATCAGCCCCTGCGTATAGGGATGCCGCGCGTGGTCGATGATCTGTTCCACCGGCCCGATCTCGGCCTTGCGGCCCGCATACATCACGATCATCCGCTCGGCCATTTCCGCCACCGCGCCCATGTCGTGGGTGATCAGGATGATCGACGTCCCTGTCTGCGCCCTGAGATCCCGCAGCAGGTCGAAGATCTGCGCCTGCACCGTCACGTCCAGCGCGGTTGTCGGCTCGTCCGCGATCAGGATCTTGGGCCGGCAGGCCAGCGCCATGGCGATCATCACCCGCTGCCGCTGCCCGCCCGACATCTGGAACGGATAGGCTGTCGCCCGCGACCGCGCATTGGGGATGCGAACCGCGTCCAGCAGTTCCACCGCCTGTTCCCACGCCGCCTTCGCCGACAGGTTCTGATGCTCGCGCAGCACCTCGGCGATCTGCTCGCCCACGGTGAAAACGGGGTTGAGCGAGGTCATCGGCT
>JAGRMS010000419.1 GCA_020441135.1 Pseudooceanicola sp. | reverse complement strand
CAGGTCTTCGACGCCGCCGACAACTGGATGCTGGCGCTGGCGGCAATGACCGGCATGGTCTCGGACATGACCGCGCGGCGCGACACCCTCGCCGCGGCGGCGGGCAGCGGCTTTTCCACCGCCACCGACCTGGCCGACTGGCTGGTCCGCGTGCTGAACCTGCCCTTCCGCGAGGCGCATCACGTCACCGGCGCGCTGGTGGCGCTGGCCGAGAAGCAAGGCTGCGACCTGCCCGACCTCAGCCTCGCCGATATGCAGGGCGTGCATCCGCAGATTACAAATGACGTCTTCGCTGTGCTTGGCGTGGAAAACTCGGTAAACTCGCGGATGTCCTATGGCGGCACCGCCCCCGCACGGGTGCGCGAACAGATTCTGAAGTGGAGACAACGGGTCTAGCGTCGCGCTGGCTCTCGATTTCGAAAGATAAGGATTTTACGGTTTGGCTTTTGTTCCCGGCAACGATCTGGACAACGTTCTGATCGGCACGGCTTTCGACGACATTATCACGTCCGGCGGCGGAAACGATACGGCACGCGGTCTCTCTGGGGCCGACGCGATCAACGGGGACGCAGGCGCAGACAGGTTGTACGGCCAGGCAGGCGACGACAGAATTTCCGGCGGTTTGGGCAATGACAGGATCTTTGGCGGCTCCGGCGACGACGACGTGTCGGGGAACGAGGGCAACGACAGGATATTCGGTGGTTCCGGCGACGACGATCTGTCCGGGGACGATGGCGATGACACCCTGGACGGGGGTCTCGGCAAAGACGTTCTGCGCGGGGACGACGGCAACGATACACTCCTGGGCGGTGCCGGGAACGACAGCCTGACCGGCGGCAGCGGGCGCGACACCCTCAGGGGCGGTGACGGCGCGGACCTGGTTGACGGCCGCCACCAGTCGCCGATCGGAGACGATCTGGACCTCCTCTACGGAGACGCCGGACGCGACACGATCTACGGCGCCGACGGAGATCGCGCCTTTGGCGGCCAGGGGCATGACACGATCCTGATGTCCGGCGTCGGCAACGTAGCCTACGGCGGGTCGGGCAACGACACGATCACGATGCAGCACGATGTCCGCGCCGCTGGCAACGGGCTGAACAAATCCTTCGGCGGGGCCGGGAGCGACACGATCCTTGGATCGAACGCGCGCGACCGGATCAACGGTGGCCAGGGGAACGACGTGATCCAGGGGACCGGCGCACAGGACGGCCAGTTCGGTCGCGATGTCTTCATCGGTGGCGCCGGCGCCGACACGTTCCGGTTCATCGCACAAAACGACTTCGATCACGCGACCACGGTCATTCGGGATTTCGATGCCTCCGAAGGCGACCGCCTGGTGATGAGCGCCATTCTGGACGACCATCTGACTCCGGGAGACGACCTGGCCGGTCGAACGGATTTTCTTGAAGCCCACGCTGTTATCGTCGATGGTCGGGTGACGGCGATCCGTGCCGATCACATCACCGTCGAATTCGCCGTAGCCCCCGACCTGGACGAGTTGGCCCGTGTCTTTGAGATCGTGTGAATCCATCCCTCGGCGTCCCCTGGTGGGTCTTTGCGCCTTGCTCCTTCTCGCCGGATGCGGCGCGGATGGCGAGCCGGTGCAGCCGACCATGGGCGCGCATGTGGGCCTGTCCAACACCGGCGTCCACGTCGGCGGCGCGCTGGGCCTGTCGCAGGGGCCGGTTTCGCTGGTGCTTGGGTTCTAAAGCCGCCGACGCGGGGCGGTCTTGCAGGGAATTGGAAACAATCCCGCCCAATTCCCGCCATTTTCCCCTGCTATCCCCGGTCTCCACAGGCAGCAAGGAGACCCCGCCATGACCACCGCAACGATGGACGACAAGGCCCTGCTCGCCGTGCCCGAACGGCCGGCGCCGCCGCCGGCCTCGCTGATTGTCGAGGTGGCACGCAAATTCGGGGTCAGCCCGATCACCCAGTTCAGGGAGATGACGCGGCTGCATTTCGGCCAGGGCCGTATCGCCGGGCCGGAGTACTACGCCTCGGGGCTTTACGATCCCGAAATGCCCTTCGAGGACAAGCGCGCCTATGTCGGGCTGAAGGGGAACCGCAAGCTGAACGACCGGCTGTCGCCGTCCGAATTGGCGACGATGCAGAATTTCGTCGCCAACAAGGTGATGTTCACCGCGCTTGTCCGGCAACTGGGCATCGCCACGACCGAGACGCAAGGCGTGGTGTCGAACCTGCGCCACTATGGCACCCTGCCGAACCCGGCTGGGCCGGTCGAACTCGCGCGTTTCCTGAAGGAAGAGGCGCGTTTCCCGCTGTTCGGCAAGCCGACCGCCTACAGCGGCAGCTTTGGCTCGGTCCTGCTCGAACGGATCGAGGGCGAGATGCTGGTGCTGGGCAACGGGCGGCAGGTGCGGCTGGATGCCTTCTGCAAGGAGATCTTCGACGAATACGCGGGCGGATACGTGTTCCAGACGGCGCTGCAGCAGCACCCGGATATGGAGACGATGACTGGCCGGGCGGTCGGCTCGATCCGTATCGTGACGGTGCGCGAGAGCGGGGCGCCGCGGGTGCTCTATGCGCTGTGGAAGATCCCCTCGCCCAAGGCGATGAGCGACAATTTCTGGCAGGACGGCAGCATGATCGCGCCGCTCGACGTGGCCACGGGGACCGTGGGTCAGGCGCGCACCGGCACCGGTTTGCACGCACGGGATATCGAGATGCATCCGGTCTCGCACCGGGCCATCAAGGGCTTCCAGGTGCCGCATTGGGCCGCGGCGCGCGAGGCGGCCTGCATGGCGCATGCGCTGTTCCCCGATTACGGGGCGGTCGGCTGGGACGTGGCGATCACGCCCGAGGGTCCGGCGATCATCGAGCTGAACGACAACCCGTTCCACACGCTCTACCAGCTGTCGCACGGACGCGGCGTGCTGAACCCGGATTTCGCGCCGGTCTTCGACCGGGTGGCCGAGGTGAGCGCGAAGATGCTGGAAGACCGCAAGGCCCGGCAGAAGGCGCGCAAGGACCAACACAAGCGGTCGTGACGGGCGCAGACGGGTGACGGGCGCAGACGGCGGGTGGTGCCAGGATCGACACCGATGTCGGACCGTTGTGCGCGTCCGGGAACGGCTGTGCCCGGCAGCAGGCGCGGCGCCTGTTGATCGGCGCGCGATTCGGCCCTAAACGCGCGGAATGGATCACTTTCTCTACCGCGACGGCGCGCTTTTCGCCGAGGATGTCCCCGTCGCCGAGATTGCCGCCTCGGTGGGCACCCCGTTCTACGTCTATTCCACTGCGACGCTGCTGCGCCACTACCGCCTCTTCGACGAGGCGTTAGGCGGCGTCCCCCACCTCGTCTGCTACGCGATGAAGGCCGCCGGCAACCTCGCCATCGTCAAGACGCTGGGCGATGCGGGCGCGGGCATGGACGTGGTCAGCCAGGGCGAATACCTGCGCGCCCGCGCGGCGGGCGTCCCGGGCGAGCGGATCGTCTTCTCGGGCGTCGGCAAGACGGCGGAAGAGATGCGCACGGCGCTGCAAGGCGGCATCCGCCAGTTCAACGT
>JAGRMS010000048.1 GCA_020441135.1 Pseudooceanicola sp. | reverse complement strand
TCGGGCCGGAGGGCGGGTTTTCCGACGCGGAACGCGCGCGGCTCAAGGCGCTGGCGTTTGCCCGCACGCTGAGCCTCGGCCCGCGTATCCTGCGGGCGGATACGGCGGCGGTGGCGGCGCTGGTGTTGTGGCAGTCGAAGGTGGGGGATTGGGTGTGACCGGCAACTCCCCCCACCCCCATCCCCTCCCCACAAGGGGGAGGGGAGGCTCTGTCGCCTCACGCGACCCGCATGGATCGGAGTGCTTCCCCTCCCCCTTGTGGGGAGGGGTCAGGGGTGGGGGGCAAGCCCGATGACGGAGTCAGCCCGATGAGCTTCATCCGGCCCGAGGCACAGGCAGCGATCTGGCGCTGGCGCGAGGTGGTCGCGGGGGCGGCGATGGCGCTACTGGGCCTCAGCGGGGTGGCTGGTCCCGGCGGGCTAATCGGCTGGGTCGGCTGGGCGCTGGTGGCCGCGGGTTTCTCGCTGGGCGTGATCGGGGCGCAGCGGGCGCGGTTCCGGGGCGAGGGCGAGGGGCCGGGCATCGTCAGCGTGGACGAGGGGCAGATCAGCTATTTCGGCCCGCTGACCGGCGGCGTCATCGCAGCGCGCGAGCTGGAGCGGCTGACGCTCGACCCCACCCAGCACCCGGCGCATTGGGTACTGAGCCAGCCGGGCCTGCCCGCGTTGGCGATTCCGGTTACGGCGGAGGGCGCGGAGTCGCTCTTCGACATCTTCGCCACCCTGCCGGGTATGCGCACCGAGCACATGCTGGCGCAGCTGCGCGGCGGCGCGGTGCATCCGGTGGTGATCTGGGAGAAGACGCCTTCGCGCCCCGCCCACCTGCGCCTGCACTGAGTCGCTTGCCCCCGCCTCCTCAAAACTGCACAGTTCAGTCTGGCGATCCGGCGGGTTGACAGGGTGGACCAACCGCTTCACCTGTGGCCGGACCAAGGTTTCGAGGAAGTTTCCATGTCCATCCCCCAGTCCGGCGGCGGGCCGATCGAACGGCACGAGCAGCTGGCAGAGTATCTGGCCGCCGGTTGCAAGCCGAAGGACGCGTGGCGCATCGGCACCGAGCACGAGAAGTTCGGCTATTGCAAGGACAGCCTGCTGCCGATTCCCTATGACGGCCAACGTTCGGTGCGCGCCGTGCTCGAGGGCCTGCGCGACAAGCACGGCTGGGCACCGCTGGAGGAAGGCGGCAACCTGATCGGGTTGACCAAGAACGGTGCGAATGTGAGCCTGGAGCCGGGCGGCCAGCTGGAGCTGTCGGGCGCGCCGGTCGAGACGATCCACCAGACCTGCGACGAGGTGAACGAGCATCTGGCCGAGGTGAAGGACATCGCCGACAAGGTCGGCGTCGGCTTCATTGGCCTCGGGGCCGCGCCGGTCTGGACGCACGACCAGATGCCGCTGATGCCCAAGGGCCGCTACAAGCTGATGGACGGCTACATGCAGACCGTCGGCACCGCGGGCACCACGATGATGCGGCGGACCTGCACGGTGCAGGTGAACCTCGACTTCGCCACCGAGGCGGACATGGTGCAGAAGATGCGGGTGGCGATCGCGCTGCAACCGATCGCCAACGCTCTGTTCGCCAACTCGCCCTTCTTCGAGGGCAAGCCGAACGGGCTGCGGTCGTACCGCGCGTGGGTCTGGCGGCACCTGGACGCGGCGCGGACGGGGATGATTCCGTTCGTCTTCGACGAGGGCTTCGGCTTCGAGCGCTGGGTGGAATACGTCCTCGATGTGCCGATGTATTTCGTCTATCGCGACGGGAAATACATCAACGCGCTGGGCCAGTCGTTCCGCGACTTCCTGAAGGGCAAGCTGCCCGCGCTGCCGGGCGAGACGCCGACCCTGTCCGACTGGGCGGATCATCTGACGACGGTCTTCCCCGAGGCGCGGCTGAAGAAGTTCATCGAGATGCGTGGGGCGGACGGTGGCCCCTGGCGGCGGCTCTGTGCGTTGCCGGCCTTCTGGGTCGGGCTGATGTATGATCAGTCCTCGCTGGACGCGGCCTGGGACCTGGTGAAGGGCTGGCGCGCCGAGACGCGCGAGCAGATGCGGATCACCGCGGGCGAGCAGGCTTTGGCGGGTGTCGTGGACGGCATCTCGTTGCATGAGGTGGCGCGCGAGGCGGTGGCGATCTCCGAGGCGGGTCTCAAGGCGCGGGCCAGGCCCGGCGCGGGCGGGCTGGTGCCGGACGAGACGCATTTCCTGAACGCGCTGAAGGAGAGCGTGGAAAGCGGCAAGGTTCCGGCGGACGAGTTGCTCGACCACTACCACGGTGACTGGAACGGCGACCTGAGCCGGATCTACCCTGAATTCAGCTACTGACGGTCGAACAGCGGGACGACGGGCACACGCTGCGCGGCATAGCCGGGCAGGTGGTCCAGCCGCGCGGCCAGTTCCGGCAGGCGATGCACCGGCACGCGCGGGAAGAGGTGGTGTTCGCGGTGGTAGAACATCAGGTAGGCAAGGCGCGCCAGGGGTCCGCGCTGGCTGCGCCCGGCAAGGCCCGAGTGCAGCGTGCCCTGATGGGTGATCCAGACCGCGAAGAAGGCGGTCAGGCATTGCGCCAGCGCCATCGCGGCGAGGTGCAGCAGCAGGGCAGGCTGGGCTGACAGCAGGATCGCCACGACCAGCGCGAGGGTCAGCGCCCAGTCGGTCAGCATCAGCCGCCGCCACTTCGCGCCGCCCTTCCAGGCCGCGCGGTTCAGGTCGACGGGGAATCGGGGGCCATAGGCCAGCACCTGCCAGGCCGACATCTTCGCGCAATGGCCTTCGTGGTCGTCGTCGCCCATGGTGTCGGCGTGGTGTTGCAGGTGGCAATAGGCATCCGCGTGGTTGGAGCCGAGCATCAGCGCGCTCAGCACATGCATCACCGCGTTATCGGCGCGCCGGGGCAGGCCGAGGTTGCCGTGGATCGCCTCGTGGTTCAGGCGCAGGGCGCAGAGGAAGAACATGAAGCTGGCCAGCGCGCCAAGCGGCCGGAGCGGGCTGGCATAAAGCGCCAGCGAGAGGGCGAGCCAGGGCAGCGGCAGGGTCAGTTCGATCAGGGTGCGCAGGGGCGACATGGCGGTGAGGTCGTGCCAGCGGATGCCTTTGGGAGCGCGTTCGGTCATGACGGGTTTCCTTTCCGTCGCGGAGGGGAAAGCCTCGGCCATTGCGGGGTAGGACGATTGAAGGGGGCCGCAACGCCGTGCGAGATCATGGCGTGACCTCCCTGCCAGTCCGGGCGGGCACTAGGGCGCGGTAGATCAGGGCGGTGCCGGTGGCCCAGACGGGTGCAAAGATCGAGCCGAAAAAGAGATAGATCGAGGCCATTTGCTGCAAATCCTGCCGTCCGATAACTGCAAAAAGTACCACGGCAGGAACGCAAAGGGCCGCGTTCACCGCAAAAGCCAGCGCGGGCAGCATTGCGGCGGTCGCCCGGGGCTTTCGAAAATGCCACCAGGCGGCGGGCAGTCCGGCCACCAGGTAGAACGGGCCACCCATCACGAGGGCAAAGGCCGGTATCTGCAACCAGAAGGTCAGCGCGGTGACCGCCAGCGGTCCACCGATCATGGCGGCAATCAGCGGCAGGGGGGTGAAAGGCGGCTGCTTGTGAACGTCATTGCGATCTGCCATTCCCGAAATCCTTCAGGGGGAGGTCTTGGCCTTCTTGCCCTTGCCGATCAGCTTCGCCGCCTTGGCACCGAGTTTCAGCACCATCAGCTGGACCGGGCGGGGCAATTGCGAGACGTCGGTGTACCAGCGGTCGAACAGCTGCATCATGTCCAGCGTCTCGATGATGCGGGCGCGGACGGGGGGCGGGGTGCGGTCGCCGTCGGCCTCGAGTGCGACTTGCTGCAAGGCGTCGAGAGTCGGCAGGAACTCGCGTTCGCGCCGGGCCTCGATCACCGCGTTCACAAGGTCGAAGAGGTCGCGGATCGAAGTGAAGCGGTCGCGCCGGTCGCCGATCTCGCGGCTGACTTTCACCAGCCTGAGCCCGGTCAGTTCCTTCAGCGCCGTCGAAACGTTGGAGCGGGCAAGCTCCAGCGCGTCGCAGATTTCGTCGGCAGTCAGAGGGTCGGGCGACAGGTGCAGCAGAGCGTGGACTTGCGCGACCGAACGATTGACTCCCCAGCGAGTGCCCATGTCGCCCCAGTGGAGGATGAAGGACTGCATGGCGGGGGTGAGTTGCATATATGCTTCCGTAATTTCTGTAATTACAGAAATAATGGAAAATTTTGGAATGTCAATCTTGGTGGTGGGGCGGCGGGGCAAGCCCAGCCTTTCGCGGGGGAGGGGTCAGCGCTGTCCGATGCGCGGTTCGGTCCCGGCGCGGAGGCGGGCGATGTTGGCGGCGTGACGCCAGAAGACCAGCGCGGTCAGGACCAGCGCCAGAACGACGGTGTCGGTGTATCCGAAGACCAGCGCCCAAAGCACGGCGCTTGCCGCCGCTGCCAGAGCGGCCAGCGAGGAGATGCGGCGCAGGTATGCCGCCACCGCCCAGGTGGCGCAGCAGGCAAGGCCGACGGGAAAGGCGAGCGCCAGCCAGACACCGAGGAAGGTTGCAACTCCCTTGCCGCCCCTGAAGGCCAGCCAGACCGGCCAGCAATGACCGATCACGGCAAACAGCGCGGCGACCTGGGCGCCGCTCTCGCCCGCCAGCACGCGGCCGATCAGGACGGCGAACACGCCTTTCAGCGCATCGAAGACCAGCGTCAGCGCCGCGGCGCCCTTGTTGCCGGTTCTCAGGACGTTGGTCGCGCCGATGTTGCCCGACCCGATCTTGCGCAGGTCGCCCAGCCCCATGACCCGGGCAACCAGCAGCCCGGCGGCGATCGTGCCCAGCAGATAGGCGAGGGCCGCGACCAGCAGCAGCGTCAGGGCCGGGGCGTCGAAGGGCGGCATCATTCTCTCCGGTAGACTTCTTTCCCGGCAACCCAGGTGCCGAGAACCCTACCCTGCATCCGCGCGCCGTCAAACGGGGTGTTGCGCGATTTCGAGAGCAGCGTGGCGCGGTCGAGCACGAAAGGCACGTCGGGGTCGAACAGCACCAGATCGGCGGGGGCGCCTTTCGCCAGCCGCCCGGTATCGAGGCCGAGGCGTTTCGCCGGGTTCAGCGCCATCGCGCGGAACAGCTGGGGCAGGGTCAGGTGGCCGGCGTGGAACAGGCGAAGGGCGGCGGGGAGCAGCGTCTCCAGTGCGACGGCGCCGCTGGCTGCCTCTTCGAAGGGGCGGCGCTTGGATTCCTCGTCCTGCGGCGTGTGCATGGAACAGATGATGTCGATCAGCCCCTCGGCCACCGCCTCGATCATGCCCAGCCGGTCTTCTTCGGCGCGCAGGGGCGGCTTGACTTTGAAGAAGGTGCGGTAGTCGTCGACGTCCAACTCGTTCAGTGTCAGGTGGTGGATCGAGATGCCGGCGGTGATGTCCAGCCCGTTGCGCTTGGCCCGCGCTAGCGCGGGCAGGGCGCGGCGGGTTGTGATCTGGTCGGCGTGATAGCGCGCGCCGGTCATCTCGATCAGGGCGATGTCGCGATCCAGCCCCATGCGCTCGGCCATCGGCGAGACGGCGGGGAGACCACGCAGGGAGGCGAACTTTCCCGAGGTGGCGGCGGCCCCGGCGGAAAGGCCCGGTTCCTGCGGGTGGGCGATCACCAGCGCGCCGAGCGAGCGGGCGTAGGTCAGGGCGCGCGACAGTACCTTGGTGTCGCGCACGACGTGGTCGCAATCGGTGAACGCAACGGCTCCGGCGTCCATCAGGAAGCCGATCTCGGTCATCT
>JAGRMS010000418.1 GCA_020441135.1 Pseudooceanicola sp. | reverse complement strand
GCCTGGCCCACCGCCGAGATCGCCGTGATGGGGGCGAAAGGCGCGACCGAGATCATCTACCGCGCCGACCTTGGCGACCCGGAAAAGATCGCGGCGCATACGAAGACCTACGAGGACCGCTTCGCCAATCCCTTCGTCGCGGCGGAAAAGGGCTTTATCGACGAGGTGATCATGCCTCATTCGACACGGCGGCGAGTCAGCCGGGCCTTTGCCTCGCTGCGCAACAAGCAGCTGAGCAACCCGTGGAAGAAGCACGACAACATTCCGCTGTAGGGTGCCGGATTGATCACACAGGAAGACATCGATGCGATCCGCTTGGGGCCAGAGCGAGAGCCGTTGGCCCATCTCGATTTTTTCGAGATGACATCAGCTGATGGTGCTTCGCGCGAGGCGATGCTTGCGGTGTTCCGCAGTAACCTCGGCGAGGAATTGCAGAATCGCGACCCGAACGATGTTGAATTGGGAATCTTGCGGGAAACGGTCGGGCAGATGCTGGACTTGGCAGTGAAGACAGGAATGGGAGCGCCGGAGGATTTCCTGATCGACCTCGCGTCGGGCCATGAAGAGGACTGGCGGACCATCCCGCCCAACCGTCGCGCCGTCTTCAACTTCGCGATTGAATCCTGGCAGGACGAGTCGCCCAGCCGTGTCACTGTGTCGTGAGACTCAGATGATGTTCAGCGCGGAAAGATCGCTTGTAGGGCGGGGCTCGCCCCGCTGTTGCCGCGCCGGCGGGGTGAACCCCGCCCTACGGAGATTGTGATGTCCGGATCGAAACCCTGTCGTGCCTGCGGATCGCATCCCCTGCGACAATCTGTCTTTTCCCCGTTGCCTCAAAATGCATCACCCGGCACAGTCAACATGCTGGACGAATCAAAGCCATGAGTTTACGTGGCGTTAACTGGATTGCGCGAGCTCTCGAGCGCGCGCCTGCGGTCCCGGCAGGAGGAGCCTATCCGCAAGGACGGGGCCGGGACCGCGGCATTATCATCGCCCTTGCACTGCTTGCCGCCCCTGCCGTTGCCCAGGTTCCCGCCGATGCGCCATCGGGGCAGCAACTGACCCTTTCCGAAGTCCTGCTCGACGATGCACCGGGCGAGCTCTGGCTGCGTTTCCGCTTCCTTGCCCCCGGCATCGCGCGGCAGGGCGGCACCGTCGACCAGGCCACCGCCAGCGCCGACATGGGCGCGCTCTGCGAAACCCTCGCGCTGCCCTATGTGACCGAGCAGAAGCTCGACATCGTCCGCATCGCCATTTCGATGATGGACCGCGACATCCCCTTCGGCGAGACCGACCCCGCGGTCACACAGTTCTTCGAGGTCTACCGCCCCGAGGATGGCCGCTGCATCTGGGAGCCTTTCTGATGCCTCCACAACATCTTGCGCGCGCGCGCAGCCATCGGCGGAAACCTGCGGCTTTGGCGTCACAACGCCGCCCCGCCGCTGCGCCTGCATATCCAACCCAGCCGCGTTGCGGTATTCTCCTGCCCGGGGCCGTCCGCGTGACGGTATCCGGCAACATGAGGCAGTCGGGGCAGCAAAGCCCTGATAATCAAAGAAGAAACAGGAGAACTGTATGTCGAAAGCGATTAAATTCGCGACCCTGGCCGGGCTTCTCGGCCTTGTCGTCGCCTGCGGCAACAAGCGCGACGACTATGTCGTCGTCCAGCCCGAGCCGATCTCGACCGAGCCGGTCTTTACCGGCAAATACAAGTAAATCCGGCGCAGGACCGGCCCCGGCGCCGGTCCTGCCCACCGCATGGGGGATGGCCCCATGCTGAAGCACCGCGGCTTTCCCGGACGCCTCCAGGGCACCGACTTCCAGTTCGTCATCCGCCGCGCCAACCCGCGGGGCGTCACACCGCTGACCGAACGCCCCCGTTTCCGCGACCGCAAGCACGCCGACCGTCAGGCGGACCTGCACTTCATGGCCGCGCTCTGGCACCACTTCGGGGCGGAGCCGTTCGAGAGGGGAAACCTCGACGCCGGGCGCCTGTCATGGCTCTTCGGGCGCGAAGTGATCCCGGCGGAAGAGCCGTTTGATCCCGCCAGCTATGACGCCCTGCTGCGCATCGACGAGGACGTCGCCCGCGCCTCCTTCCCCGAGGTCTTCGAGGGATGAGCGGGTTTTGGCGCGTTGCATCGGCGAATGGGCGCTTTCCGGCGCAAGGGGCATTGGGCCCCCAGAAGCCCTTGGCGGGTGCCACCGCAATCGCCATCCTTACAGCCACGGGTTGCCCTCGGAACCGGGCACCTTACGTCAAACGTACCCCTCACCCTGCCGGGCAGGACATTCCCACCTGTCTCCTGCCCGGCATTTTCCCGCAAACGGCGGGAATCTTGGGCAATTCTGCGCGGGATTCTGCCGATTGGCGTGACATTTTCGCGCGTCGCTTGCGGAACCGGGGAAACCGCCCATGGGTTATCACATCGAGCCAAGAAAAAACCGAAGGGAAAACCCCATGCTTCGCACTTCAATTCTTCGTGCCACTGTTGCCCTTGCACTCGCGGGAAGCCTCGCAGCCTGCGGCGATGATCCGCTGGAACAGGGCCTTTACGGCGGCGCCGTCGGCCTTGGCGCCGCGGTCGCCCTTGACGCAAATCCGGTCGCGGGGGCTGCCCTTGGCGCCGGGGCGAACTATCTCTACTGCCAGCGCAACCCCTCGCGCTGCTGACGCCCTCCCGGGCACAGCACGACCACCACTCACCGACGCCGTCTCCGGACTCTCCGGGGGCGGCGTTTGCTTTTGCCGCATCCCTCAGAAGGACGTCCCATGTTCAAGAAAATCCTGATTGCCAACCGCGGCGAGAT
>JAGRMS010000417.1 GCA_020441135.1 Pseudooceanicola sp. | reverse complement strand
CCGATCGTCTCGGGCAACGTCTCGCTTTACAACGAGACCGACGGCCGCGCGATCCTGCCGACCCCGACCATCGGCGCGGTGGGCCTGATCGCGGACACGGCGCAGATCATCGCGCGCAACGTCCGCGCGGGCGACGTGGCGCTGCTGGTGGGCGAAACGAAAGGCCACCTCGGCCAGTCCGCGCTGCTGGCCGAGATGCAGGGACGCGAGGAAGGCGACGCCCCGCCCGTCGATCTGGCGGCGGAAAAGCGCAACGGCGAGTTCATCCGCGCGTACGGGGCCCGCTTCACCGCCTGCACCGACCTCGGCGACGGCGGCCTCGCCCTCGCCGCTTTTGAGCTGGCCGAGGGCGCGGGCCTTGGCGTCACGCTGGACGCCGCCACCACCGCGCAGCTTTTCGGCGAGGATCAGGCCCGCTACCTGGTCGCCTGCGCCCCGTCCGAGGCCGACGCGCTGGTGCAGGCGGCAAAGGACGCGGATGTGCCCATCGCCAGGGTCGGCCAGTTCGGCGGAGCATCCGTCCGGTTCGGACCCTCCGAGGCCGCGCTGACAGACCTCTCCGCCCTCTTCCGCGGCAGCTTCGCCAAAGCCGTCGCCTGATGCGGCGGCTGGTCCTGCATGTCGGCGACTGCAAGACCGGCTCGACCATCCTGCAAACCATGCTCGCCCGCGGCGATTGCGTGCCCGAGGGCTCGCGCCTCTTCGCGCCGAGCGGCAACCAGGGTGCCCTGGCCCGGTCGCTTGGCGACCGCAAGGCGCTCTACCCGCAACGCTGGAATGCCATCGCCCGGCGGCTGGACCAGGCCGACTGGGACGTGGCGGTGCTGTCCAGCGAATTGTTCGAATTCATCAAGCCGGACCGCGTCGCCGAGGTTGTCGACAAGCACCTCCGGCCGCTTGCGGATCAGATAAAGGTCATCGCCTACGTCCGCCCGCATACCGGCCGCATCGTGTCGCAATGCGCCGAGAACCTGAAACTCGGCCACGACACCGGCACGCTGGCAGAGTTCACCGAACGCTTCCTCTCCCGCGGTCGGCTCGATTTCGCCACCCGCCTCGGCGCTTGGCGCGGGGCCTTCGGCGATGCCTTCACCATGCGCCCCTTCCAGCGCGACCGCCTGACCGGCGGCGACATCCGCCGCGACTTCCTCGCCTTCGTGCTTGACGGCGCGCCCTACACCCTCACCGACAGCGGCCAGGACGACAATTCCGCCCTGCCCGTCCCCGACCTCGCCCTGATGCGCTTTCTGCAAGCGCGATTCGCCGACATGCCGCAGGACAACCGCGTCGCCTTCGGCAAGCAGTTCGGCAGGCTCTTGCGCCGGCACCTGCCGACGATCCCGGCCGACCCCCTGCGGCTGACCGAAGACCTCTACGACCGCATCTACCCCGCCGCCCGCACCGATGCCGAGCGCCTTGATGCCGAATGGATCGACACCCCCTGCTTCGTGCCTGCCCTCGAAGCGGCGCGCGATGCGACGATCCCGCTGGCGCAAAGCCTCGACGCCGCCGATCACCACAGCCCCGAAACGCTGCGGCTGATGACCGGCTGGGCCGACCTGATCGCGCGCCAGATGACCGACGACCCCAAGGACTTTTCCCGACGCCTGCGCACCTGAAAATGTCGCCAGCGCGCGCGGGCTGGTCGCTTCCCTTTCGGACCTGCGCCCTCGCGCGCCGCTAACTGGGAGCAGCCCCAAGGGAGGTCGCCAGAATGTCCGTGTCCAGCCTGTCCGCCGTCCGCCGCCCCATCGACCAGGCCCAGGGCCTGCCGAACGGGCACTACACCGACCCCGAAACGATCCGCGAGGAGAACGCCGCGGTGATCCTGGGCCAATGGGCCGGGCTGGCGGTGGCCGCCGACGTGCCGGAACCAGGCGACGCGGTGCCGATGACCTTCATGGGCATCCCCCTGCTGCTGCTGCGCGACCGGGGCGGCGTGGTGCGGGTGTTCCAGAACATCTGCCGCCACCGCGGGATGATCCTGGTCGAGCAGCCGAAGAAGATCGAGGGCGCGATCCGCTGCCCCTATCACTCCTGGTGCTATTCCACCGAGGGCAAGCTGGTTTCGACCCCCCATGTGGGCGGGCCGGGGCAGAACACGCACGAAGGCATCAAGCGTTCCGAACTCGGCCTCGTCGAGGTCCGCAGCCACATCTGGCGCGATGTCGTCTTCATCAACGTCAGCGGCGATGCCGCGCCCTTTGAAGAGGTTCACGCCGGCGCCATCGCCCGCTGGGCCGAATTCGACCAGCCGCTGTATCATGGCGGCGCCGACAGCCGCTTCATCCTGCCGGTGAACTGCAACTGGAAGCTGGCGGTCGAGAACTACTGCGAAAGCTATCACCTGCCCTGGGTGCATCCCGGCCTGAACAGTTATTCCCGGCTGGAGGATCACTACCACATCGAGGTTCCCGGCCAGTATTCCGGCCAGGGCTCGCTGGTTTACCGCCAGATGAAGGGCGAGGACGGGCAGTCGTTCCCCGATTTCGCTAATCTGTCCGAGAAGTGGAACACCTCCGCCGAATATATCTCGCTCTTCCCGAACGTGTTGCTTGGCGTCCACCGCGACCATGCCTTCGCCATCGTGCTGGTGCCCGAGGCGGCCAACCGGACGAACGAGCACATCCACCTCTACTACGCCGTCCCCGACACCGACGCCGCCCTGCGCCAGCGCAACACCGTGCTGTGGAAGGCGGTGTTCGAGGAAGACGTCTTTGTCGTCGAGGGAATGCAGCGCGGCCGCGAGGCGCCGGGCTTCGACGGTGGCCGTTTCTCGCCCGCGATGGACGGGCCGACGCACCTGTTCCACGACTGGGTGGCCGGCAAGATCGAGGATTATCGCGCCCGCGCCGCACAGGCGGCAGAGTGACACTGGACGACCGCCTGCTTACCGCCCATGCGGCGGGCGACCGGGCGGCACTGGTGGCCCTTTATACCGAGGCGGCAGAGACGGCTGCGGATGCAAACGCGGCGGGGTTCTTCCTGACCCACGCCTATGTCTGGGCGCTGGAGCTGGGGCATCCCGACGCCGCGGCGCTCCGCTCAAGGCTGGTAGCCGAAGGCCGGGAAGAGTAATAAGTCAAACGGTTACAGGACGATCCTCATGCGTGACATGAACTGGCTCCTCTGCGAGCTGGTCGTAGAGATGCCAGGTCGCATGGCCCAGCACCGGCAGCACCACCAGCAGCCCCAGAAAGCCCGGCAGCATGGCCACGAAGGTCGCCCCGGCGATGACCAGCGCCCAGCCCAGCATCGGGACGGGATGCCCGGCGACATAGCGGAAGCTTGCGATCATCGCGGTCACGAAATCGACCTCGCGGTCGAGCAGCATCGGCAGGGCCAGCACGGTGATCATGTAAAGCAGCAGCGCGAACCCCGCCCCGACGACGGAGCCGACGGCCAGCATGGTCAGCCCGTTCAGCGTCAGGAACACGCCGTAAGAGCTTGAGATATTGGTCATCGTCGACAGCCCGAGGAACAGGGCGAAGATCATGTGGCCAAGGAAGAACCAGAACAGGAAGACCACGACGATGATGGCGCAGAGCGATGGCAACTGCCGGGTCCGCTGGTGCAGGATCACCCCCAGCACGCCGGGCCAGTCCAGCCGCTCGCCCGTCTGCAACCGCCGCGAGACCTCGTAGAGCCCGACAGCGGCAAACGGCCCGAGCAGCGGAAACCCGATGGCGGCCAGCACCAGCCAGAAGGTCGTGCCGGTCGCAGAGGTGATCCAGGCCATCGCCCAGCCGCCCAGGATGTAGAACCCCGCGAATGCCAGTCCGAAGGCCGGCGCGCGGCACAGGTCGGCCCAGCCCCGCACCAGGGCGGTGCGCAGGATAGCGGGCGTCACAGCCTGCAACGACGGCGCTCCAAACGGCCTCGACTCCATTCCCGCTCAGCCCTCCATCGCCGGCCGTTTCTGAGGCCACTCCGTCGCTGCGTGATAGGCCGCCCCCATCGCCACCAGGGCCGAGTCGCTCCCCCGCGGCCCGAAGAGCTGGATGCCTGCCGGCAACCCGTTGTCGCCAAACCCCGCCGGTACGGCCAGCGCGGGCAGGCCCAGCAGGCTGACCGGCACCACAACCTGCATCCAGCGGTGATAGGTGTCCATCCGTACACCCGCAACCTCGCGCGGCCAGTCCAGCTCTGCATCGAACGGCCACATCTGCGCACTCGGCAGCACCAGCGCGTCGTAGTCCTGGAACAGCCGCGCCGCCGCCCGGAACCACTCCGACCGCACGACCGAGGCGCGGTGTACCTCCATCGCGCTCATTCCAAGCCCCCGGTCCAGTTCCCAGATCGCGCTGTCCTTCAGGCTCGCGCGCGGCTGCGCCGACAGGTTGGCGGCGACCGACCAGGACCGCAGGGTGATCCAGCTCTCCCACATCGCCTCGGCGGCGAACGGCGGCTTCACGGGCTCCACTATCGCGCCCAACGCCTCGAACACCCGCAACGCCGCCTCGGACACGTCAAGGATCCCCGCCTCCGTCGGCAAAGCCCCTCCCCAGTCGCCCAGCCAGCCGATGCGCTTGCCTTTCAGGTCGCCCGCCGCGACCGGCGCCACCGGCGCCGACGCATAGGGATGCGGCAGGCGCGGATCGGGGCCCGAGATCACGTCCAGCAGCACCCCCAGATCCTGCGGACTGCGCGCCATCGGCCCCAGCGTTGCCAGCTGGTGCAGGAAACTGTCGCCCACCGGCTCGCCCGGCACCCGCCCCCAGGACGGCCGGAAGCCATAGACGTTGTTCCACCCCGCCGGGTTCCTCAGCGAGCCCATCATGTCCGACCCGTCCGCCAGCGCCGTCATTCCCGTCGCCAGCGCCACCGCCGCCCCGCCCGACGACCCGCCGCAGGATCGCGCCGTATCGTAGGGGTTCCGCGTAACGCCATAGACCGGGTTGAAGGTATGCGAGCCCAGCCCGAACTCGGGCGAGTTGGTCTTGCCGATCAGAATCGCCCCGGCGGCCCGCATCCGCGCGGCGATGATGTCGTCCGTCTTCGGCACGAAATCCCGCAGCGCCGGCGACCCCATGCAGGACACGATGCCCTTCACGTTCACCAGATCCTTCACCGCAATCGGCAGCCCGTGCAGCGCGCCCGTCTTCGGCCCGCTGTCCTTCATGCGCGCCTCGGCCAGCAGATCGTCCGCGTCGCGCAGGGCGACAACGGCGTTGACCGCCGGATTCGCTTCGGCGATCCGGTCCAGCGTGGCGCGCATCAGCTCTTCCGCGCCCAGCGCGCCGCTGGACAGATCGTGGATCAGGTCGGTGGCCGGACGGCGGTTCAGGGTCATCTGGGGCAATCCTTTTGCTTCGCCGCCGACCCTAGAGCCTTGGCGAAACGCTGGAAAGCCCGCTCAATCCACGCGGGCCACCCGCGCGCCGCCCGACCCCAGCCGCAGGACGATCTCGCCCGGCAAGGTGCTGCCCACCGGCAGGACACGCAGGGAGTCGCGGTTCATCGCAGGCAGCGCGGCCGCGACCTGTACCGCAACGGCGCGGTCCTGTGCCCAGGCATAGCCGATGGAGGTTTCCGCTGGCGCCTGCGCCGCGTCCGAAGGCACCAGACGCACCCAGAACCCGGCGTGCCGCAGATCCTGCGCCAGCCGCCGCGCGAACCCGGTGACACGCGGATCATCCGTATCCGCCACGATCTGCAACCGCGCCAGCGGCGGCGCAGCGCCATGCCAGGGCGTGGCCGCATAGCGATCGCTTGCGCCCGACAGCGCCACGACCCGCCAGACCATTGGTGTCGCGGCGTCCGGCAGGGCCTGCATCACCCCCGAACCGCCCGTCAGCGCAAAGGCGACCGGCTCGCCATAGGTCTCGCCCGTCGGCGCCGCGAGAACCTCCAGCGCATAGCGCCCCGGGCCCGGTGAGCCCCTCCAGATCACCTCTCGGATCCCCTTGTCGTCCGATTGGAACAGAATCTCCGGACTGCGGGGCGTGTCGCCAGCCGCCCCCGGCAAGGTCTCCAACGCCGCGCGCGCCGCAGGCAGGCTTTCCGCCCGCCGCAACCAATAGGCAGCCATCGACGGGTTGTGCAGATCCCCCGCCCGCAGCATCAAGGCCGCGTTGAACTGGGCGCGCACATGGCCGCGCAGCGCCGCGCGGGAATACCAGACAAACGCCGCGGTCGCATCCCGCGCCACGCCGATACCGGCATCCAGCATGACACCCGCGTTGAACTGCGCCTCGGCCAGCCCCTGTTCCGCGGCGGCGCGATACCACCGGAATGCCAGCACCGGATCGCGCGCCTGTCCCAGGCCCCGGTCAGCCAGCAGCCCAAGCTGAAGCTGCGCCTTGGCAGAGCCTTCGGCGGCATCGGCGCGCCACTGCACTGCCGCCCCCGCATAGTCGCCCGCGTCGAACAGCGCCTGCGCCGGATCGGCCCATGATGGGCCGGCCCAGCCCAGCGCCGCCGCGAGCGCCAGCGCCTTCATCGCCAGCTGACCTCGACGAACCGATTCCGCGGCTCGTCGGATGCGGGGCCCGTCCTCACCGCCAGCCCGCTTGTCCCGCGTCCCAGCACCTGAAGCCGCTCGACCGGAATGCCCCGGGCCGACAGGGCCCCGGCCACCGCGGTGACGCGCGCCGGCGACAGGGTCGACCTGGCCGAGCCGATGGTTTCTGCGCCCCCAGCGACGATCATCACGAGGGGATCGCCACCGCGGAAGGTCTGTGCCTGCTGGGCCGGCACCGAGGTGCCAGCCAGAACAAGGCACATGGCAAGGAAACTGAAGAGCCTGGTCATTCCGAAACTCCTTTTCCAATTGCAAGGCCCGTTCCGATCGTCGTCGCGCGCCCGGTCTGAAAGGGCCACACGGGGTCAATGCTCAACCCGGAGGCAGGGTTCCGGTCAGTCCGCCCGAGGCGATCAGCACCTCGATGGTGCCCTCGGGCGGCAAAGGGGAAAACCAGCTGAGATCGAAGAGATCGGCACGGACCAGGTCGGCCAGCAGCCGCGCGGCTTCGGCGTCCTCGGGCCGGAAGTAGCGGACCTGGCTGGCCGAAACCGGAAGCGCCTGAATGGCCGGCAAGACGCGGTCGAAGCCCGCCTCTTCCAGCAATGCCCCCACGGCACGCCGGTCGCGGACGTTCGATGCCTCGGGCAGGCGCAGCCTGACCGTGCGGTTCTCGGCCACGGTGGCGGTCGGCTGGCAGGCCGCGCAGGCCAGGGCGCGATCCGGTGCGACCGGCCCAAGGTGGCCCGGCACCGACGGCGCGGGGGCCGGGGCAAACGCCGCCGTCCCGACGCTGCCGGCGCGCAGGACACTTGTCGGAGCGATCGGCTCCACGAGAGCCACAACGGAAGACAAACCGGCCGGAGGAACAAGGTCGTCGACCGAAACGGCCAGTTCCGCATCGGGAACGGCGGCGCGGATGGTCTCCCTGCGCTCCGGCGGCGCGTCGAACGCGGCGACCTGCCAACCCGACCCGGACGGCGCGAGCGGGGCAAGCCGGGGCCCCGCGATCATCGCCTCGAGGGCAAGCGGCGGCGGCGGCCCGGCAAACGCGTCGGTCGAAAGGGCGGCCAGGCGAACCTGGACCGTGTCATGGGGCGGCCGCGTTTCCACGCCTGGCACGCCGGGCGGCGTGGACGCGGGCGGCGCGGCCAGGACGGCCAGGTCCGCAACGACCTCGGTGGGGACGCTCGCGGTTGGCACCGACGGCGCGTCCTTGGCGAAAGGCCCACCAAGGGTGGCCCCGGCCAAGGCACGCACCGGCGCCAGGCCGGGTTGGGGTGGCACCGGCGGGCTCTCGGCCACCGGGACGGCATGCAAGGCGGGCAAGGCGGTCATTGGGCCGGTTCGCGCAACCCCGGCATGGGCAGGCATCATCCCCGCCGACACCGGCTGCCGCCCCACCGATGCCGAGGTCCATTCGGCCCGGGTGATCTCGGCGACGTCCGGCTGCCTGGGGATCGTGACGTGCGCCGCTGCGCCGCCCTCCGGGCGTTCCGCAAGCGCCGCGCTCGCGGGATTGCCCGACACCAGCGCAAGCAGGCGCTGCGGCGATGGCGTGCGCGCGTCGCTCGCCAGCGCGAAGAACAGGCCGACCGCGATCAGCACGCCCGCCAGCAGCCCTCCCAATATGCAGACCACCACGACCAGCCAGAGGACACCCCGGCGCTGCGTGGTCCGCTCGGGTATCGGGTCGAAGCGGGCTCCGTAAAGGGCGCTCTTGCGATCCACCGGAGGCGCGGCAAGCAATCGGTTCACGGCGAGCGCCGCTCCATCCAGCTCCGGCTCGTCCGGCGGCGCCAGTCCGGGCAGAACCAACGGCCGCGTGATGGCCCGCACGGATCGTGCGGGAGGTGGCGGCGGCTGGTCCTCGTAGGCCAGGCGCTGCGGCGTTTCCTCCTGGCCGGGCCCCGGTTCAACGGCCGCCTGGCCGTCCCGGGCATCCGGCGCGGTCCTTGCGGACTTGTCGGCTGCCGTCTCTTCGGCCGCCCGCATCCGTCGCGCAACCGCCGCGCGGCGTTCCCGAGGCAAACCGGGATAGCCCTGCACCGGCGCGGGGTCGGCATCATCCTCCGCTTCGGCGTCGACCTCCCAGGGTTTCAGCTTTGGCGTGATCTGCGCCGACCCCTGTTCGGCCTCGATCCGCGCCCGTTCGGCCCGGGCGAGTTCCAGCCGCTTGTCCCAGCTCAGCCCCTTGTCGAGAAATCCGTCGCGCTTCGGGCCGGACCCGGAATCGGCCATCAGGGCGCCCCTCTTGCCACTCGCCACCATGCTATCAACCTAAACAAACTGCCCGATAGTATAGCGCAATTGCGGGCAAAGTCAGTACCGGAGTTACTGACTGTCCCGGTGCGCTGTCTAATGCCGGACGGGTTTCCCCAATTGTTGTCCATGGTCGGACAGCTTCAGGGGATAAGCAGGACTTTCGGCGCGGCCACGACGCCGCCCCGGATATCGGCGAAAGCCCGCCCGCCCTCGGCCAGGGGGCGTTCGTCGACCCAGTCCAGCGGCCCGAGGTGCCCCTCGAAGATTGCCCGCGCGGTATCGCGGAAATCCTGCGCGGTATAGGCGTAGGTTCCGATGAAGGTGATTTCCTGCAAGGTCATGCGCCGCACGTCGAGCCCGCCCTTGCCGGAGCCCAGGCCGATATGCACGATCACCCCGCCCGGCCGCACCAGCGCCGAGGCGGTGGCGCGCGTCGCCTCGTAGCCGACGCCGTCGATCACCAGATCGAACAATCCGTCGGCGACCTCCACCACATTCTGAGCGCACCGCCGGATCAGATAGTCGCGCCGCAGCGCATTCGGCTCGACCAGCGTGATGTCGCTTACGTCCTGCGCCGAGAGGCTTAGCGCCGCGCCGAGACCGATCGCCCCGCCGCCCAGCACCAGCGCCCGCACGGGCCTGCCGTCCAGCGCCTTCAGCCCCAGCCGCACCGCGTGCCAGCCGCAGGCCACCGGCTCTGCCAGCGCCGCCTTGGCCGCCGGAAACCCCTCGGGCAGATCGACGAGATTGCGCAGCGGCATCGCCACGCGTTCCGCGAACGCCCCCTCGCGCGGCGGCATCGAGATGATCTGCCGCGTCGGGCAGAGGTTGTCCCGCCCCGCCTTGCAGGCCGGGCAGACACCGCAGGTGACAAGCGGATTGACCGTCACCCGCACGCCATCCCTCGCGCCGCCGACAATCGTGCCCGCCGCCTCGTGCCCGAGGATCAGCGGCGCGGGGCGGCGGTTGTCGTGCCCCAGGTAGGCGTGCATGTCCGAGCCGCAGATGCCCACCCGCTCGATCCGGATCAGCGCGTCGTCCGCGCCCGGCTGCGCGTCCGGCACCTCGCGCATCTCCAGCCGTTCCGGCCCGGTATAGACCAATGCCCTCATTTCGCGGTGAACCCCCCGTCGACCATCAGAACCTGCCCCGTCACATAGGCCGACGCCTGCGAGCAAAGGAACAGCAGCGGCCCGTCCATGTCCTGCGGCTCGCCATTCCGCCCCAGGCAGGTCTGCGCCGCGTTTCGTTCCGCCAGCGCGGGATCGGCAAAGACCGGCGCGGTGAGTTCGGTCGGGAAGAACCCCGGCCCGATGGCGTTGCACGTGACACCGTTCGGCGACCAGGCCTGCGCCATCGCCCGCGCCAGCTGGGCGACCCCGCCTTTCGAGGCGCCATAGGCGATCCCGCCCGGAAAGGCGCGATAGCTTTGCAGCGAGGCAAACAGCACGATCCGCCCCCAGCCCTTCGCTTGCATTGCCGGGGCGAAACACTGGCTCAGGAAGAACGGCGCCGACAGGTTCAGCGCCAGCGTCGCGTCCCAGCCCTCTGCCGTGACCTTGTCGGCGGGTTCGCGCGTGTTGATCCCGGCGGCGTGGATCAGGATATCGGGCGCGCCGAAGGGCGCCGCGATCCGTTCCGCCAGCGCCGCGAGCCCCTCCCGGTCGGCCACGTCGCCGACAACCGCCGCCGTCTCGCCGCCGACCTCGGCCCGCCACGCGCCAAGCGCCTCGGCGCGCCGCGCCACCCCGACCACCTTTGCGCCGCCCCGCGCCAGCACCAGCGCCGCCCGGCGGCCCAGCCCCGAGGACGCGCCCGTCACGCAGGCGACCCTCCCTTTGACGCTGAACAGCCCCTCAGCCATCGGCGGAAAGGTCGAAATTCTCGCCCGGGAAATACTTTGCCAGCCGGATGTCGGCGGTGCGCGCGTGCGCCTCCATCCCCTCCAGCCGCGAAATCCGCGCGGTGGCCTGCGCCACCGGCTTCACGCCCTCGCGCGTCGCCCGCTGCCAGGTCACGATCTTCATGTATTTGTGGACCGACAGCCCGCCGGTATAGGAGGCGGCGCCGCTCGTCGGCAGCACGTGGTTCGTCCCGCTGGCCTTGTCGCCGAAGGCCACAGTTGTCTCTTCCCCCAGGAACAGCGAGCCGTAGCAGGTCAGCCGCGACAGCCACCAGTCGAGGTCCGCCGCCTGCACCGTCAGGTGTTCCGGTGCATAGTCGTCCGAGGTCGCCGCCATCTCTTCCCGGTCAGCGCAGAGGATCACCTCTGCATAGTCGCGCCAGGCCGCCGCGGCGTTGTCGCGGTTCACCTCGGGCAGGTCCGCGATGAGCTGCGGCACCCGCTCCAGCACCCGTTCGGCCAGCGGGCGGTGGTCCGTCACAAGCCAGACCGGCGAGTTGTAGCCATGCTCGGCCTGCCCCACCAGGTCGGCGGCGACGATCTCGGCATCGGCGTCCGCGTCGGCCAGGATCAGGCTGTCGGTCGGTCCCGCGATCATGTCGATGCCGACACGCCCGAACAGGATGCGCTTGGCCTCGGCCACGAACTGGTTGCCCGGCCCGACGAGGATGTTCGCCTTCGGCAGCCCGAACAGCCCGAAGGTCATCGCCGCCACCCCCTGCACGCCGCCCATCGCCAGGATCGTATCCGCCCCGCAGATATGCGCCGCGTAGACGATCGCCGGGGCGATGCCGACGCCGGGACGGGGCGGCGAACAGGCGGTGATATGCCTGCACCCCGCCACCTTGGCGGTCGTCACCGTCATGATCGCGCTGGCGATATGCGAATAGCGCCCGCCCGGCACGTAACATCCCGCCGCGCTGACCGGGATCGACCGCTGCCCGGCGATCAGCCCCGGCACCACCTCGATCTCGATATCCTTCAGCGTCGCCTTCTGCGCCTCGGCAAAGCGTTTCACGTTGGCATGGGCAAAGCGGATGTCCGCCTTCAGCTTCGCGGGCACAAGCGCGATGGCCGCGTCGATCTCGGCCTGAGACAAGACGATGCTGCCCTCGTAGCGGTCGAACTTCGCCGCATACGCCAGCGCCACCTTGTCGCCGCCCGCCTCGATCTCGTCCAGGATGCGTGTCACCGTCTCGTGGACGTCCGAGGCATCGCTTTTCGACGTCTTCGACGCCTTCTTGAGATAGTCGCGCGCCATCCTGCCCTCCGGTGTCCCGAGTCGGGGGCAGATGTAACCGCTTGCATGACGTGGATCAAGCACTTAGACAGGAGGCGACACCCCAAGGGGAACCCCATGCGCCGCGATCCCGACACGCCGACGCTCAGCGATGTGGCCGAGGTCGCGGGCGTTTCCACCGCCACCGTCTCGCGCTGCCTGAACGCGCCCGAACGGGTGCTGGAGCAGACGCGCAACCGGGTGCTCGAGGCCGTGCGCACCCTTGGCTACGCCCCGAACTTCGGCGCCCGCGCGCTGGCCGAGGGGCGCACCCGCACCGTCGGCGCGATCATCCCGACGATGGAGAACGCGATCTTCTCGCGCGGCATCCAGGCCTTTCAGGAGGAGCTGCGCGAACATGGGCTGACGCTGCTGATCGCCTCCTCGTCCTACCGGCCAGAGATCGAAGAGGAACAGATCCGCGCGCTGGTCGCCCGCGGGGCCGAGGGTCTGCTGCTGATCGGCTTCCAGCGCAACGACACGATCCGCGACTTCCTTTCCGCGCGCGGCGTTCCGGTTCTGGTCGCCTGGGCCTGGCAGGACGGGCCCGCGCCTTGCGTCGGCTTCGACAACCGGGCGGCGATGGCCGACATGGGCGGCGAGGTCATCGCACGCGGACACCGCAGGCTGGCGCTTATCTCTGCCGATCCGCAGGTGAACGATCGCGCGCTCGTGCGGATCGAGGGCCTGCGCGATGCGATGCGCGAG
The DNA here is from genome assembly GCA_020441135.1 of Pseudooceanicola sp. Classification (GTDB taxonomy): domain Bacteria; phylum Pseudomonadota; class Alphaproteobacteria; order Rhodobacterales; family Rhodobacteraceae; genus Seohaeicola_A. The sequence continues at coordinate 5,787 of JAGRMS010000417.1, read as the reverse complement.
GCGGGGCTGGACCCCGCGAGCCTGATTGTCGAACCCACTGACGCCAGCCTCGACGCGGGCGGGCTGGCCTTCCGGCGGCTTTGGGAACGCCCCGACCGCCCCACCGCCGTCCTTTGCGGCACCGACGTGCTGGCCGCCGGTGCGCTGGTCATGGCGCGCAGCCTTGGCGTGAAGGTGCCCGACCAGGTTTCGATCACCGGCTTTGCCGACCTCGACCTTGCCCGGATCACCGAGCCGCCGCTGACCACCATGCACCTGCCCCACCACCGCATGGGGCGCGAGGCGGCGCGGATGCTGGTGCGCATGATCGCGGGCGAACCCGTCGACAGTCTCCGCCTCGACTGCGCGCTGGTCCTGCGCGGCACGCTGGCGGGGCCGTGTTAGTCCGAGAAAAGAACGGCGGACAGTTCCGCCGCCGCCGCCCCGACCACGGGGGCCAGTTCCACCGCCCGTTCGATGCTGATCCGCTGCGTCGGCGCGTGAAAGGCCACGGACGCGAAATACCGCCCCGCCGGATCGCGGATCGGCACCGCCGTCGCCACCATGCCCGCATGAAACTCTTCGTTGTCCAGCGCGTAACCCTGCCGCGCGATCTGCTGCAACTCCTCAAGCAAGGCATCCGGGTCGGTGATCGTACGCTCGGTCAGCTTCGGCAGCGCCATCGCCTGCACCAGCCGCCGCCGCTGCGCCTTGGGCAGCGAGGCGAGGTAGGTCTTGCCAGAAGCGGTGCAGTGGAACGGGACGTGCGACCCGACCGGCAACTGGATGCGGAAGGCCCAGTCGGTTTCCACCCGGTCGTGATAGGCCATCCCCCGGTCCTCCGGCACCACGAAATTCACCGTCTCGCCCACCCGTTCGGCCAGCCGCAGCAGCACCTGATGCCGCGCGATATGGACGCCCGAGGCGTGCATCAGCCCCGTCGCCATCATCCGCGCCCGCCGCCCCGGGCGCAGGCCGGTGCCGCCCTCGTCGCGCTTGAGGAACCCCTCCTCGATCATCGACGTCACCAGCCGGTGCGCGGTCTGCTTCGGCAGCCCCAGACGCCGCCCCAGCGCGGCGGGCGACAGGGGCTCGGGCTGTTCGCCCAGCGCCTCCAGCATCAAGAGCAGGCGCAGGTTGGTGGGGATACGGTCACTCATGATCTGTCCAGCAAAAGGGCTTGCCACAGCCGGGAATCCGTGCTGCGGTTTGAAAATGAGACAAAAGGTCTCAATAATCAACATTTTTGGCGAAACCGGGAAAATTGGGTGGAGTTTGACTTTGTCATCGTCGGGGCCGGTTCGGCCGGATGCGTGCTTGCCAACCGGCTGAGCGCGGACGGCCGTTACCGCGTTGCCCTGCTCGAAGCCGGGGGCCGCGACCTTTATCCGTGGATCCACATTCCGGTCGGCTACTTCCGCACGATGGGCAACCCGCGCACCGACTGGCGCTATGAGACCGAGCCCGATCCGGGCCTGAACGGCCGCTCGCTGCGCTGGCCGCGCGGCAAGGTGCTGGGCGGGTCGTCGTCGATCAACGGGCTGCTCTACGTGCGCGGCCAGCCGCAGGACTACGACCACTGGCGGCAGTTGGGGAACACCGGCTGGGGCTGGTCGGACGTGCTGCCGCTGTTCCAGCGTTCCGAGAGCTACGCGGGCGGCGACCCGGCGATCCGCGGGCGGCAGGGGCCTCTATCCGTCTCGGACTCCGCCGTACGGCGCGAGATCGTCGACCGCTGGATCGACGCCGCCGCGAATGCCGGATACCGCCGCAACCCCGACTACAACGGGGCCGATCAGGAAGGCGTCGGCCACTTCCAGCTGACCATGCGCAACGGGCGGCGCTGCTCCTCTGCCGTCGCCTATCTGAACCCGGCCCGGCACCGCCACAACCTGACCGTCCTCACCCGCTGCGCCGCGCGCCGCATCCTGTTCGACGGCCGCCGCGCCACGGGGGTCGAGGCCGACCATGCCGGACAGACCCGGCGCATCACCGCGCACCGCGAGGTGATCCTCTGCGCGGGCGCCCTCGCCTCGCCGCAACTGTTGATGGTTTCAGGGATTGGCGACCCCGATCCGCTTTCGGCGCAGGGCATCGCCACTGTCCACGCGCTGAAAGGCGTCGGCCAGAACCTCCAGGACCACCTCCAGGCCCGGCCCGTCTACAAGACCCGCCTGTCGACCATCAACACCGAGATCAACAGCTATGCCAAGCAGGCGCTGATCGCCCTGCACTACGCCGCGACCCGCAAGGGGCCGATGACGATGGCGGCGAGCCTTGGCACGGCGTTTCTCAAGACGCGCCCCGATCTGGAAACGCCCGACATCCAGTTCCACATCCAGCCCTTCAGCGCCGACGCGAAAGGCATGGCCGAACCGCATCCCTTCGACGCCTTCACCGCTTCCGTCCTGCAACTGCGCCCCGAAAGCACCGGCCACATCGCCCTGAAATCGCCCGACATGCGCGACGCCCCGGCGATCCATCCGAACTACCTGGCCACCAGGACCGACCGCGACACGCTGGTGGCGGGCATCCGCATCGCCCGCCGCATCGCCCGCACCGAACCCCTGCGCGAGGTGATCACCGAGGAATATTCCCCCGGCGCGCAGATCCCCGACGATGACGACGCCGCCCTGCTCGACTGGGCGCGCTCGACCGCGACGACGATCTATCACCCGACCGGCACCTGCAAGATGGGCAGCGATCCGCTGGCCGTGGTGGACGCCCGCCTGCGCGTCCACGGGGTCGGGGGCTTGCGAGTCGCGGATGCCTCGATCATGCCGGTGATCGTGTCGGGCAACACCAATGCGCCGACCATCATGATCGGCGAGAAAGCCTCGGACATGATCCTGGACGACGCCGATGCCACCCCCGGGGCCGCGGCCCCGCAACACGCAAAGGCACTCTAGTTCATGGAATGGCTGTTCGACGCCGGTGCGATCATCATGGCCGACCTGATCCTGTCAGGCGACAATGCACTGATCATCGGCATGGCGGCGGCGGGGCTGTCCCCGCAACTGCGCGCAAAGGCGATCCTCTTCGGGATGATCATCGCCGCCCTGCTGCGCATCGTCTTCGCGGTGGCCGCGACCAAGTTGCTGGGCATTCCCGGCATCCTGTTCCTTGGCGGGCTGCTGCTTTGCTGGGTCTGCTGGCGGCTCTACACCGAAATCCGCGCGGAAATCGATCGCAAGGCCTCTGAAGCGGTCGACGCCATCGCCGACCCGCACGCAGGTTACACCGGCCCGCCCCGCCGCTCGCTGATGCAGGCGCTCTGGACCATCACGCTCGCCGACGTGTCGATGTCGCTCGACAACGTGCTGGCGGTCGCCGCCATCGCCGACGGCAACACCACGCTGCTGGTGATGGGCCTCGCCCTTGCCATCCTGCTCATGGCCTTCGCCGCGACCCTGATCATGCACCTGCTGACGCGCTTCCCGGTCATTTCGTGGCTGGGCCTTGCGGTGCTGGTCTATGTCGCGGGCGAGATGCTGTGGCGCGGGTTCATGGATGTGGATCACGGGATCGGCCCCATGCTCGGGCTGGTCGAGGGTCACGTTTTCGGAAAGGGCCACTGACGAAAGGTTAACGACACCGGGCGGCCCGCCTTCACCGCCCGGCCAGGAGGACAAGCAAGGCAACAGTCCATGGGAGGATGAAAAGATGTTGAAACTCAAGCTATTGACCAAAGCCACGGCGCTGGGCCTCGTGCTTGCCGCGCAGACCGCCTGGGCCGAAACCAAGATCCGCGTGCAATCGGTGATCCCGCTCTCGGCGGACGAGACGGTGATGCTCCAGGACTTCGCCAAGGACGTCTCGGACCTCACCGGCGGCGAGGTGGTGTTCGAGGTGCTGGCGGCCGGCACCGTCGTCGGCGTGCAGGAAACGCTCGACGCGGTGGACGCGGGTCTGATCGAGGGCGGTTTCGCCTGGACCCACTACTGGTCGGGCAAGCACCCGGCGGCCATGCTCTTCGGCTCGCCCGTCGCGGGCGCGGGCGTCGGCATGGACAACATCGCCTTCATGTCGTGGTTCCTCTACGGCGGCGGCAAGGAGCTTTACGACCAGCTCTGGGACGAGATGGGCGTGAACGTGAAGGGCTTCATGCTGCAACCGGCAGGCCCCGAGGCGCTCGGCTGGTTCAAGGAGCCGATCAACTCGATGGAGGACTTCCGCAAGTACCGCTTCCGGACGCCCCCGGGGATTCCGGGCCAGACCTACAAGGACATCGGCATTGCCTCGGTCGCCATGGGCGGCGGCGACATCCTTCCGGCGCTGGAAAAGGGCACCATCGACGCCGCCGAATGGTGCTGCCCCAAGCCCGACTCGGTCTTCGGGTTCCAGAAGGTGCTGAAGCACTATTACCTCCAGGGCCTGCACCAGGTCGTGGTGAACGCCGACATCTACATCAACAAGGATGTCTTCAACGGGCTCACCCCGCTCCAGCAGAAGGCCATCGAGGTCGCCGCCAACGCCTCGCTCATGAAGTCGATGGCCTACCGCATCCGCGAGAACGGGCTGGCGCTCGACAAGCTGGTGAACGAGGACGGCGTGATCCTGCATGACACGCCGGTCGATTACTTCACCGAATACATGAACGCGGCGAACAAGGCGCTGGAGACCAACGCGGCCGAGAACGCCTTCTTCAAGACGGTCTGGGACAGCCAGAAAGAGTTCGCCAAGACCGCGATTCCGTTCTGGGCCGGTTCGCAGACCTCGAACGCCAACCTGGGCCGGGCCTACGCCGACCAGCTGGCGAAGAAGTAAACGCCCCTGCCCCGTCCGCCTTTCGCGGGCGGGGCACCGATCCGGGGCCAAACCCGGGCGCTCGACACAGGGACAGGAGGCGGTCACATGACCGACAACACCGAATTTGCCGGCGACGAATTGCTGGCCGAGGCGCATGGCGGCCCGTCCGTCCCGCTGCCGCCCGACATGCACCCGGCGGCGCGCGCCATCGTGCAGGCCATCGAGATATTTTCCGAATGGCAGGGCCGGATCGTCGCGCTGTTCGTCGTGCCGATCATCGCCGCGATGGTCTACGAAGTCGTCGCGCGCAAGCTGTTCATCGCGCCGACGCTCTGGGCCTTCGACGTCAGCCGGATGCTTTACGGCACGGCCTTCATGCTGGGCGCGGCCTATGCGCTGATGCGGGGGCTGCATATCCGGGCCGATTTCCTCTATCGCGGCTTCTCGGTGAAGACGCAGGGCTGGGTCGACCTCACGCTCTATGTCGTCCTCTTCATGCCCGGAATGATGTTCCTGTTCTGGGCAGGCTACGAGTTCGCCCTCAAGTCGTATTTCCAGAACGAACGCGCCGGTGACAGCACCTGGGCGCCCATCGTCTGGCCGGTCAAGATCTGCCTCGCCCTCGGCGTCGGTTTCCTGCTGTTGCAGGGCGTCGCCGAGATCCTGAAAGCCTGGTACGCGGCCACCCGCGGGAAATGGCCGCGCTGATGTTCGAACTGTCCAACGAAATCATCGGGCTGGTGATGATCGGCGTGATGCTTTTCGCCATCTTCGTCGGCTTCCCGATCTCCTTCACGCTGATCTTCCTCGGCGTGATCTTCGGCGCCTGGGGCATCGGCATCAAGCTGACCGTCTTCCTGATGACGCTGCAATTCTACGGCTCGATGATGGAGCAGACGCTGGCGGCGGTCCCGCTATTCGTCTTCATGGGCTTCATGATGGAGCAGGCGGGCCTGATGGAGCGTCTGTTCGCAGCCGTCCAGCTGATGCTCGCCCGGATGAAGGGCTCCCTGTTCTTCGCGGTGCTCTTCGTCTCGGTGATCTTCGGCGCGGCCACCG
>JAGRMS010000416.1 GCA_020441135.1 Pseudooceanicola sp. | reverse complement strand
CGCCGCCATCGGCTCCATCCGGTTGTTGGTGGTGTCGGGCTCGCCACCTTCCAGCTCGCGCTGCTTGACGATCTTCTCGCCGTCCAGGGCGCGCATCAATACCCCCCAGCCGCCGGGGCCGGGATTGCCGGAACAGGCCCCGTCGGTATAGGCGAAAAGCTCAGGCACGGGCGGTCAGGGCGATGAAGGGATCGGTGCTGCCCGCCAGCCCCGCGCTTTCGGCCTCGCGGCTCTGGACGATGGTGAACCCGGCGTCCCCAAGATGCCGCGTCAGCTCTTTCACCGTGAAATAGCTGTAGAACCGCCCCAGGTGATCGCGCTTTTCCCCGGTTCCAAGTTTCAGCGCCAGATGCAGCGCCCCACCCGGTTTCAGCGCGCGGTGGATACGGGCGAGGTGGCCGGGGAAATCGGCGCGGGGGGCGTGCAGCAGCGAGAAGTTGGCCCAGATGCCATCATAGCGCGCCTGCGCATCCAGCGCCTCGAAGGGCTCCACCCGGACCGTCAGCCCGAAGCGTTCCAGCGCCAGCGCCGCCATCTCGGGCGAGGCGTCGGTGGCCTCGACGGTATAGCCCGCATCGGCAAAGGTCGCCGCCCATTGCCCCGGCCCGCAGCCGAGGTCGAGCAACCGCCCGCCCTTCGGCACCAGCGCGAGGAAGGCGGCGGCGTCGGCCACCTGCTCGGGGTCGCGCTTCTTGCCGAAACGGTCGGCATAGGCGCCAGCCGAGGCGGCGTAGACCTTCAGCGTTTCGCGATCCATCAGGCGCGCTCGGTCGCCAGCCGGGCCGCCAGCGCGGCGAAGGAGGCGGCGAAGGCGCGGCGCAGCCAGCGCATCGCGGTTTCATTGCCGGTGATCCAGACCCGCACACCCCCGGCGGCCAGCGCATAGCCCGCCATCACGAGGCCGGTCATGGCGACAAAGCCAAGGCCAAGTTCTACCATCAGCGCCGTGGGCGCGGCGGCATCGGCGGGGATGAACTGGGGCAGGAAGGCGACGAAGAAGATCGGCAGCTTGGGGTTCAGCAGGTTCAGGAGGATGCCGCGCCAAACGATCACCAGCGCCCCGTGCCGTTTTGCGCCGGTATCGGCCTGCACGTCCAGCGTCCCGCGCCCCCGCAGGGTGGTCCAGGCCATCCACAGGAGATAGGCCACCCCCGCGAACTTGACAGTCTGAAACGCCAGCGCCGAGGCATGCAGCAGCGCCGCCAGCCCCGCCAGCGCGGCGAGCAGGTGAAACCCGGTGACGATGGTGCAGCCAACCGCCGCCAGCAACCCGCGCCGCAGCCCCCCGCCCAGCGCGGTCGAAAGCGTGTAGATCACCCCGATTCCGGGGGCGAGGCAGACGATCAGGGCGGTCAGCAGGAATTCGGGGGTCATGGGGCTCTCCGGCGTTCAGGCGGCCTTGGTGCCACGCGCCCCCCGCCCATGCAAGGCGTCAGGGCATGTCGCGTTCAACGGCATTCACCTGCCACCCCGAACGCATTCGCCAAATGCGAACGCTGCCTCGGGGCGCCAGGTGAATATTCGACGCCATGCGAACGCGACACGCCCTAGTCTGCCTTGCGGGTGCCGTCGGACTTGGCCGCCGCCTTTTCGCGGATCTCGGCGAACTTCTTCTTGATCGCGCCCTTGCGGCGGTTCTTGTAGGCGCGGATCAGCGGCAGGCTGAAGTAGTAGCAGACCGCGCCCGCGATGACGCCGGGGATCAGCCCGCCGATCATGTAGGGAAAGAACACCTCGTGATAGAACACGCTCAGCCCGCCCCAGTCGGCGGTGCGGTCGGTGAACATCGCGAAGAAGTTCTCTTTCAGGTCCGCCCCCGCATCGACGAACTTGCCCCCGAACGACCGGTGCTTGGCCTCGTCGAAACGGGTGCCCAGCAGCCAGTGGCCGGTCTTGAGCGAGATCACCCCGATCGGCACATAGGTCAGCGGGTTGCCGAAGAAGGTGGCCATCAGCGCGGCGAGGATATTCCCCCGCATCACCTTGGCGATGATCGCCGCCACGATGAAGTGCATCCCGTAGAACGGCGTGAAGGTGGTGAACACGCCCGCGAAAATGCCCCGCGCGATGCGCTCGGGCGTGTCGGGCAGGCGGCGGACGCGGTGTTTCACATAGTGGAAGGCGCGCAGCCAGCCGCCCCGGGGATAAAGAAAGTCCGCGATCGTGCGCAGCAGGGGGCGTCGGTCACGGCGTCTGAATACCACGGGGGCCTTGTCCTTCGGGTCGCGGGTTACTCTTCAACCGGCGCGGGGGCGCGCGCCTGCGATTTCTCTCGGTAGCGTTCCACCGCCGCCACATCGCTATCGGCCTCGAGTGTCAGCAACAAGGAGTGAAGCTGTTCGACATCGCGCATTTCGACGTCGATCATGAGGCGATAGAAATCCGGCTTGCGGTCGACGAATTCAAGGTTCGAGATATTGGCCTTCTTCTCGCCGATCAATGTACAGATGCGGCCAAGGACGCCGGAATCGTTGGTTATGGTCATTTCCAGCCGGACGTCATAGGCGGCCGGGTGGGTGCCCGGGTGCCAGCGCACGTCGACCCAGCGGTCGGGCTGGTCCTCGTAGACCGACAGGCGCTCGCAGTCGATGGCATGGACCACCACCCCCTTGCCGCGGAAGGTGATGCCGACGATGCGCTCGCCCGGCAGGGGGCGGCAGCAGGGCGCGCGTTCAAAGCTTTGCCCCGGTTGCAGGCCGACAACCGCGCGGCGCAGCGGCACCTTCTCGCCCTCGTCGCGGGCGAGTTCGGGATAGACCGCCTGCACCACGTCGTGGCTGGTCAGCTCGGCGCTGCCAAGGCGCGCCAGCAGCTCGTCCGCACCCGACAGGCGCAGGTGCTTCGAGGCGGTTTCCAGCACCTTGTCGGTGGCCTTGCGCCCGACGTGCTCGAAGGCGGACCGCGCCAGTTCGTGGCCGAGCTTGATGAAGCGTTCGCGGTCCACCACGCGCAGGGCGCGGCGGATCGCGGTGCGGGCCTTGCCGGTGGTGGCGATCTCCAGCCAGGAGACCTGCGGCGTCTGCCCCTCGGCGGTGATGATCTCG
>JAGRMS010000415.1 GCA_020441135.1 Pseudooceanicola sp. | reverse complement strand
CTACCTGCGCTGCGGCGCCATCGCCTCGCGCTCGCCGATCTGCAAGGCGGTGGTCGAGCACACCAACCGCGGCGGCTACGCGATGGGCGTCTGCAACGGCTTCCAGGTGCTGACCGAGACCGGCATCCTGCCCGGCGCCCTGCTGCGCAACGCGGGGCTGAAATACATCTGCAAGACGGTGCGGCTGAAGGTCGAAACCTCGAACTCCGCCTTCACCTCCGGCTACAACGCCGGTGACGTGCTGGGCATCCCGATCGCCCACCACGACGGCAACTACCACGCCGACGCCCATACGCTCGACACGCTGAAGGGCGAGGACCGCATCGCCTTCACCTATGCCGAGAACCCCAACGGCTCGCAGCGCGACATCGCGGGGGTGCTGTCCGAGAACCGCCGCGTGCTGGGGATGATGCCGCACCCGGAGCGCGCGGCCGACGCGGGCCACGGCGGCACCGACGGGGCGGCGATGTTCCGCGCGCTGACGGGAATGCTGACTCCGGCGTGACTTGAGCGGCGCGCGCACTTTCATTACCCTTCGTCCATGACGACAACCCGGAACGCGCTCCAGACCACCCTGATCCTGCCCCGCACCGACACCATCAGCTGGCGGGTGCGGATCGCGCTGCTGCTTCTGCTTGCCGTCGCCGTCGCCACGGTCTGGACCACCAACCGCCTGCTGACCGACCGCTTTACCGCCACCACCCGCAGCCGGGCCGAACTGCGCCTGGCGCTCTACTCCGGCAACCTGCTCAGCGAGCTGCGCCGCAACGCCATCGTGCCCCAACTGCTGGCCCGCGACCCGACGCTGATCGCCGCGCTCGACACCCGCAACTTCACCGAGTCGAACGAACGCCTGACATCGTTCATCGAGGAAATCGGCGCCGCGGGCCTGATGCTGCTCGACGCCGACGCCCGCGCCGTTGCAGCGACCGAAACCGCGCAGCTCGGCACCCTGCACCACGAGGCGCCCTATTACGTCGAGGCGATGCGCTCCAACGCCACCGTCTTCTCGGTGATCGAACGCAGCGACGGCACCAACCGTTTCCTCTACTCGCGCCGGGTCGAGGCCGGGCCCGCCGCCTTGGGCGTGATCGTCGTCGAAGTCGACCTGCAAAAGTTCGAACGCGCCTGGGCCGGGATTTCCGACGCCGTGCTGGTCGCCGACAGCAACGGGCGCATCGTGCTGGCGACCGAATCCCGCTGGCGCGGCCTCTCCGAGGAAACCGCGCTGAAGCGGCAGGATCCGCAAAGCGCCATCCAGCGCGCCCTTCGCGCCACCGCCGACTGGACCGCGCTGCCCGCCGACGCCTACATCCAGGGCGAAGGCGTGATGCGGACCGAGGCGCGCATTCCCTTCCGCGGCTGGCGCATGACCTCCTTCACCACCTACGCTTCGATCCGCGAGCGGGTGAACGGCGTTCTGGCGCTGGAAATCATGGGATTCGCCATCCTGCTGGCGCTGGCTTTCTACGCGCTGTCCCGCAAGACCGCCCTGCGCATGGCCCTGTTCCAGCGCGAGTCGGCAGAGCTTCGCGCATTGAACGCCCGTCTCCAGCGGGAAATCGCCGAACGCGAACGGGTGCAGGAGACCCTCGCCGTCACCGAACAGTCGCTCGCCCAAAGCTCCAAGCTGGCGGCGTTGGGCGAGATGTCGGCGGCGGTCAGCCACGAACTGAACCAGCCGCTCGCCGCGATGAAGACCTACCTCGCCGGCGCCCGCCTGCTGCTGCGCCGCAACCGCCCGGACGAGGCGCTGTCGTCTTTCGGCCGCATCGACGACCTGATCGAGCGCATGGGCGCCATCACCCGGCAGCTGAAAAGCTATGCCAGGAAGGGGTCTGACGCGTTTTCTCCCCTCGACATGCGCGACGCGCTGGCCTCTTCGCTGTCGATGATGGAACCCCAACTGCGCCAGCGCCAGGTGCAGATCACCCAGGTGCTCCCCGATCACCCCGTCAGGGTGCTGGGCGACCGGATGCGGATCGAGCAGGTGATGGTGAACCTGCTGCGCAACGCGCTCGACGCCACCAAGTCGGTCGACGACCCCGAGGTGCAGATCATCCTCGCCGCCGGGGCAACCGCGACGCTCACCGTCCGCGACAATGGCGACGGGATCGAGGACTTGGATTCCCTGTTCGAGCCCTTTTATACGACCAAGCAGCCCGGCGATGGCGTCGGGCTCGGGTTGGCGATCTCGTCGGGCATCGTCAACGACCACGGCGGAAGACTGACGGCTCGGAACGGACAGCGGGGTGGCGCAGTTTTCGAAATGCAACTGCCCATCGTGAAAGAGGAAGGCGTCGAAGCCGCCGAATGAGAGGTACTGCCCGAATGGCTCAGGCAATGAAGATCGCGATCGTAGACGACGAACAGGACATGCGGCAATCGATCAGCCAGTGGCTGGCGCTGTCGGGGTATGACACCGAAACCTTCTCCAGCGCCGAAGACGCGCTCAGGGTGCTGGGGCCGGACTATCCCGGCATCGTGATCTCCGACATCAAGATGCCCGGCATGGACGGGATGCAGTTCCTGAAAAAGCTGATGGGGTCGGACTCCGCGCTGCCCGTCATCATGATCACCGGCCACGGCGACGTGCCGATGGCGGTCGAGGC
>JAGRMS010000414.1 GCA_020441135.1 Pseudooceanicola sp. | reverse complement strand
TGCACCAGGACCGGGACGAGGCGGATTTCCGGTGGCCGGTGGTCTCGGTCAGCCTGGGCGATGACGGGCTGTTCCGGGTGGGCGGCACGCAGCGGGGCGAGCCCACGCGCTCGGTCTGGCTGAAGTCCGGCGACATCGCCGTTCTGGGCGGCGATGCGCGGCTGGCCTATCACGGGGTGGACCGCATCCGCTTTGGCTCGTCCGACCTGTTGCCCAAAGGCGGTCGGATCAACCTGACGCTGCGGGTGGTCACGTAGGGGGCGGCGAACCGCCCCCCGGGTGGCGTCACCTCAGGCGGATGCCGTTGGCCATCACATGGCCTTCGCCGGTCAGCTCGATATGCGACTTCAGCACGTCCTCGCCCTCTTCCGGCGCGGGCTTGGCGACCATGCCCATGCCCATCCGCGCGCCCATCGCGTCCTGCTCGGACATCAGCCCGATGCCTTGCAGCTTCTCGATCAGCGCATTTGCCCCTTTCAGGGTCATGTCCAGCGTCCCCGAGGGTTTCGGAAGACCGTTGAACGTCACCTTGTCGGTATTGTCGAAGGTGGCCGCGCCGGTGCCGGTCAGCGACGCGCCCGCCGCCTCGACCGTCAGGTCGTTCAGCGTGACCGAATGCAGCTCTCCGGGCTCCTCGCCCGCGTCCAACTTGGCGCCCACGGTCAGGAAGTCGAGCCAGTCGAGGTAGCTGCGCACCTGCGCCGTCAGGTCCAGCCGCACCGTCGCCGGATCGCGCGGGAGCGTCTTGCCGGGATCGATCAGGCCCCAGAGCGATTCGCCCACCGTCACGCCGGACAGGTCCATCGACAGCGCCGCCTCTTGCAGGTCGTCGCCCGCCGACAGCGGCAGCGCCATCCGGCCCGAGGAATTGGCGGCGGCAAGGTTCAGCTCCAGCGGGATCACCTGCGGCAGGAAAACCTTCATGCTCATCTCGGTGGCGGTGCCCTCGAAGGTCAGACCGGACTTTTGCAGGTCCATTCCGAACTTGTAGTCCGCCACGGTGCTGGTCTGGTCCTGCACCACCTGACCGTTCATCCGCATGACCTGGCTGGTCTCGTAACCCTGCATGTCCGCGCTCAGCGAGGCCGTCAGCCCGTCGCGCAGCGCGGCGGCGAGGTTCAGGATATCCATGCCGTTGCGCGGCAGCACGATCGAAAACGCCCCCGTGCCACCCGTCGCCTTGCCGGATTGCTCCATCACGCCGCCCTTGCCGTCGTCCATGCGGAAGGCAAAGTCATAGGCGCCCTGCGTCGTCTGCGTGTCGATGGACACCACCGACCCGACCTCGACCACCTGTGTCGACTCCACGTCATGCATCGTCATGGTAAAGGTCGCATCGGGGTTCTCGACCTCGGGCACCACCAGGTCGGCCAGCGCCATCGTGACCGTCTCGACCGTCGAGGTGTATGTGACCTTGCCCGGATCGCCCGACGCAATCGACGTCATGCCCGCGACCCCGAGGTTGATCGTCGCCGAGAACGGCGGCTTGCCCGTCGGCTCCACCGCGACATGCAGCTGGAAGCCCTCCGGGATCACCAGTTCGACCGTGCCGTCGCCCAGCTCCACCATGTCGAAGCTCGATTCGCTCATCCGCACCGTGCCGCCGTTCATCGGCAGGGTCCATTCCAGCGCCAGCTCTCCGGTGGACAGCGTGTTGCCGTTGCGGGCGGGCTGGACGGTGAGGGTGCCGCCGAAGGTGTCGAGATAGGCACGGACGTTGGCCCAGACGTCGTCGGCGGTGACATCGGCCTGGGCGATGCTTGCGCTTAAAACCGTGGCGAGGGCGGTGGAGGTGGCGAGCGACAATCGGGACATGGGAAACCTTTCAGCAAAGCGTAATGCCGCAGGACCGTAACCGGACCCGCGCGCTTTGGCGAGCGAAAGCAAGATCAGGCGGCGAGAAGCAGCCCGAGACGGCGGATGCCCTCGTCGATGGTCGCCTTGTCGGCCAGCGAAAAGCTGAGCCGCAGCGTGTTGCACCCCGACCCGTCGGCAAAGAACGCCCCGCCCGGCACGAAGGCGACGCGCTGGGTCTTCAGCGATTGCGCCAGCAGGTCGGCCCCGTCGACCTGCGGCGGCAGGGTCAGCCAGACGAACATGCCGCCTTCGGGTTTCGTCCAGGTGACGCCCTTCGGCATGTGCCGCTCCAGCGCCGCCAGCATGTGGTCGCGGCGTTCGGCATAGGTGCGGCGCAGCCCGGCGACGTGATCGTCGAACACCGTGCGCGCCACGCGGTCCATCGCCATCTGGTTGATCGTCGTCGTATGCAGGTCGCCCGCCTGTTTCAGCAGCACCATCTGCGCGATGGCCCGCTGCGCCCCGCAGACCCAGCCGATCCGCAGCCCCGGGGCCAGCGATTTCGAGAAGCTGCCGCAATAGAGCGTCCGGCACTCCTCGATGCTGCCCCTTCGCGCGATTTCCAGTGCCAGGATCGGCGGGATCGCCTCGCCGTCGTAGCGCAACGCCTGGTAGGCCGCGTCCTCGATCACCGCCATGTCGAGATCGTCGGCCATCTCCAGCACCCGCTCGCGCGCGGCGCGGTCCATGGTGCGCCCGGTGGGGTTGGCGAAATCGACGGACATGTAGGCGAACTTGACCCGACCCCCCTTCGCGGCGGCGGTCTCGGCATAGTCGGCGGCGCTGCGGTTGGTCTCGGGGTCCAGCCGGTCGTAATGCGGCTCGTAGGCGTTGAACGCGCCCAGCGCGCCAAGGTAGGTCGGCCAGCCGACCAGCGCGGTGTCGCCCGGCGACAGCAGCAGCTTGCCAAGGTAATCGAGCGCCTGCTGGCTGCCCGAGGTAATCAGGATGTTGTCAGCGGTGCAGGGGATGCCCAGCGTTGCCATATGCGCCGCCAGCCACGCGCGCAGCGGCGGATACCCCTCGCTGACCGAATATTGCAACGCCGCGCCGGGGTTCTCGGCAAAGACCGCCGCGTAGGCATCCTGGAACGCCCGCGCCGGGAACAGGGCCGGATCGGGAATGCCGCCCGCGAACGAGATGATGTCCGGCTGCGCCAGCAGCTTCAGCAACTCGCGGATCTCCGACGCCTTCATCCGGCTGGCGCGGCTGGCGAATACCTGGTCCCAGTTCATGGCGTGTCCTCCGCGAATCCTGCTCCCCTTGTCGCGACAAGGTGCCGGATCGGGCGACTATGTCAATAGTTCTGACATAACCCGTGCCACGGTGCCAAACTCTGCCGTCCGGCTGGGCCGGAACTTTGCCAGTGGGTTGGATCAGCGCCTTTCTGGACTAGGGAAACCGGGCGCAAGACGCGCAATTTTGGCGCGAAGGTCATCCATCGTAGTATGGGAAGTCGCTAGTGAAGTGATCCGCGGTCAACTCTTCGGCTTTGATGTCGATGAACAGAACGCTCCCGCCTTTGAAGTCCATCCTTGCACCTTCCAAGATGTCGTAGATCTCGGGGGCGCGCGATAAATTGAAATAGATGGAGTCGACACCCAGTTCGAAATCCAACACCTTGTCCCGATTTGAGTGTTGGTGGAAAATGAATATGTCAGACCCTTCGCCTCCAACGAGTCGATCGCGTCCACTACCGCCCCAAAGGACATCGTTTCCTTTCCCACCTTTCAGGAGGTCATTTCCGATTTCACCCTGAAGCCAATCATGCCTTGCCTGCCCGAATAGCCTGTCGTCCCCACCGCCACCCGATAGCTTGTCGTTACCCCTGCCTCCAAACAGGCGGTCATCTCCACTCCCCGAAACAAAATTGTCATCCCCCCCGAAGAAGTGTCCTGTAACCCCGCCACTTAAAGGCACCCAAGCTCTTCCGACGGAAACGTTGTTGATATCCTGCATCGATTGTCCGGTGATTTCCAATGGCACGAGCGCGAAGAGATTCTCAAAGCGCTCCGGCGCCGAGTTGAGAACCATGTCCATGACTTCAGTGACGTTGAACTCCAGGCCATCAATCAGAAATTCACGGGTATATGCTCCGGGTGGTTCATCCCGCGCATAATCAAAACTTTCGATGATCCCCGATTTCAGGTTACCGCTCTTGTTGTACTCGAAATCGTGCCCCTCTACGAGCAAGGTTGCTTGGCCCAGAGAATACAGAACCGAAGTCTGACTCCGATCCGAAGTATGCCCCTGATCCAGAACTTCTTCGATAAGCAAAGGGAATGCCGCGTACACGAACGTTTGATCGATTTTAGTATCCAGCCTTGCCATTTATGTCCTCAATCTATTTACGAATCCCAATCTCGAAAAAAGTGTTACAGCATTTGCGTCGTTGCTTCAACTCAGCGCCTTGCGATATTCCAGAAAGCGCGGATCGGTCTGGACCCGCGCGTTCATCGCCTCGCGCAGGGCGGCGATGGATTTCAGCGGGCGCATGACCACCTCGAAGGTCTCGATCAGCCCGTCGTCGTCCAGCGTGATCAGGTCGACGCCCACCGCATCGAGGTCGCCGATCTTGCACTGGAACTCCAGCGCCCAGTCGCGGCCCTCGCCCATCACCCGGCGATAGCGGAAGTCGGAAAAGACCTTGCCGACATGCCCCAGCACCGCCGCCACGGGTTCCCGCCCGGTCCAGGTGGCCCAGTAGGTCGGCGGCTGGAAACGGATACCTTCGGCCAGCAGCGGGCCGATCTGCGTGTCGTCGCCCTTGGCGACCACGTCCATCATCCGTTCGATTGTCTCGTGCATCGTGGCTCTCCTCTGTTGCCCACACCCTTGCCGCCTGTCCCGCGCCCCGCAAGCAGGACGTTGCGGCTTGCCCGTCCGGGCCTGCGCCCTTAAGTCGGCGCGATGATCACCTCGACCCCCTATGCGCCCCCCGACGGGCCGCTGGACATCCTGCACCACGACGCGCAGCTTGTCGTGGTGAACAAGCCCGCGGGGCTGCTGTCGGTGCCGGGCAAGGGCGAGCACCTGGCGGATTGCCTGATCGAACGCATCCGGGCGGTCTTCCCCGAGGTGCTGCTGGTCCACCGGCTGGACCGGGATACCTCGGGCGTGATGGTCTTCGCCCTGACCCCCCACGCCCAGCGCCACCTGGGCCTGCAATTCGAGAACCGGCAGACGAAGAAGACCTATGTCGCCCGGCTGGCGGGGCTGCTGGAACCGCGCACGGGAACGGTCGACCTGCCGCTGATCGTCGATTGGGAAAACCGCCCGCGCCAGATGGTCGACCACGAACGCGGCCGCCCGGCGCAGACCGACTGGCGGGTGCTGCGCCACGACGGCGACACGACGCGGGTGCGGCTGATGCCGAAGACCGGGCGCAGCCACCAGTTGCGAGTCCACATGCTGGCGCTCGGGCATCCGATCCTGGGTGATCCCTTCTACGCGGAAGGCGCGGCGCGCGACTATCCGCGGATGATGCTGCACTCGGAAGAGCTGCGGCTGCGGCACCCGGACGGCGGCGCCTCGCAGCGGTTTTTCGCGGCGGCGGATTTCTGAAATACGCCTCTTGACCTTCCCGTGACTGGAAGCCCTATCTGGTCTGTCGGAACGTCCCCCAAGGAGGCCGATATGAGCGAATCGATTCCCCTGACCCTGTCCGTCGACGGCATGACCTGCGCCTCCTGCGTGGGGCGCGTGGAGCGCGGGTTGAAGACCGTCGAGGGACTGTCCGACGTCTCGGTCAACCTCGCCACCGAGACCGCGCGGTTCCGGGCCGAGGCCGGTGCCATCGGCAAGGCGGCGGAGAAGCTGGAGGCGTTGGGCTATCCCGCACGGCGTCAGACGGTGACGCTGGTGATCGAGGGCATGTCCTGCGCCTCCTGCGTGGGCCGGGTGGACCGGGCGCTGGCGGCGGTGCCGGGGGTGGTCGAGGTCAACGTGAACCTCGCCGCCGAAACCGCGCGGGTGACGTATCTGGAGGGCGCAACCGATGTGGCGGCGCTGGTCCGTGTGGCGGGAGAGGCCGGCTATCCCGCGCATCCCGCCGAGGCCATGGCGACCGAGGCCCGCACGGCGCGGAAAGAGGAAGAGGCGCAGGCGCTGAAGGCCCGCGTGATCCTCGCCGCGGCGCTGGCCCTTCCGGTGTTCCTGATCGAGATGGGCGGCCACATGATCCCCGCGCTGCACCATCTGGTGATGGCGACCATCGGGCAGCAGGCCAGCTGGCTGATCCAGTTCGCCCTGACCACGGCGGTGCTGCTGGGGCCGGGTCGGCAGTTCTACGCCAAGGGCCTGCCCGCGCTGGTCAAGGGCGCGCCCGACATGAACAGCCTCGTCGCGGTCGGCACGGGGGCGGCCTATCTCTATTCGCTGGTCGCCACCTTCGCGCCGCATCTGCTGCCCGAGGCGGTGCGGGCCGTCTATTACGAGGCGGCGGCGGTGATCGTCGTGCTGATCCTGATCGGCCGCTGGCTGGAAGCCCGCGCCAAAGGGCGCACCGGCGCGGCGATCCAGAAGCTGCTGGGCTTGCGCGCCCATACCGCACGGGTGCTGCGCGATGGCGAGACGGTCGAGGTGGACATCGACGCCCTCAGCATCGGCGACCTGATCCAGGTGCGCCCGGGCGAGCGTATCGCGGTCGATGGCGAAGTGACCGAGGGCGAAAGCCACGTCGACGAAAGCATGATCTCGGGCGAACCGGTGCCGGTGGCGAAGACCGTCGGCGCGGCGGTGACGGGCGGCACGGTGAACGGCGCGGGCAGCCTCACCTTCCGCGCGACGCGGGTCGGGGCGGATACGGTGCTGTCCCAGATCATCCGTATGGTCGAGGACGCGCAGGGCGCGAAACTGCCCATACAGGGTCTGGTTGACCGCATCACGCTGTGGTTCGTGCCCGCCGTGATGGGGCTGGCGCTGGTGACGCTTGTCGTCTGGCTGCTGGCGGGCGGGACGCTGACCCATGCGCTGGTCGCGGCGGTCTCGGTCCTGATCGTTGCCTGCCCCTGCGCGATGGGTCTGG
>JAGRMS010000413.1 GCA_020441135.1 Pseudooceanicola sp. | reverse complement strand
CTTGCCCTCGCCGGTGATGGTGAGCCGTTCGTTCTCGACCATGTCCGACATCGTCACCACCCCCGTGAAGGTCGCCTTCACCGGCCCGACCTTCTGCACCACCGTGGCGGTATAGCCCTCGGCGGGGTTCCCCGTGACCTCCTGCGCGCCGGGCACGCAGACCTTCAGCACCTCCGGGTCCAGCAGCGCCGCATAGACGGTGGCGGGGTCGGCCTTGATCTCGCGCTGTTCGCTCATCTGCATGGGGGCGTCCTCCTGTGATTGCCCCAAGGATTACCCGATGGCCGATCCGGGGCCAAGAAGGCTTTCGGCTCCCGCGCGCCGGTGATAGGCCACCCCCGACAGCAGTATGAGGCAGGCCATGGACACCACACGGATCGACCGCCCCGGCGCGGCCATCGTCTTCGTGCTGGTGGCGATGCTGGCGATCTCGGCCAACGACGTGATGATCAAGCAGCTGTCGGGCGGCTATGCCCTGCACCAGGTGGTCTTCTTCCGCTCGGCCATCGGCATCGTCTTCGGGCTGGCCCTGGTGCATTGGGAAGGCGGGCTCGCCAGGCTGCGCACCCGCACGCCGGTGCTGCACGCCATCCGCGGCCTGCTGGTCGTGATCTCGAACATGACCTATTTCGCCGCGCTGGCGGTGCTGCCGCTCGCCGATGTCACCGCGCTGTTCTTCGTCGCGCCCCTGTTCATCACCCTCTTGTCGATCCCCTTCCTCGGCGAAAAGGTCGGCCCCCTGCGCCTTGGCGCGGTGGTCGTCGGTTTCGCGGGCGTCGTCATCATGCAGCAGCCCTGGGCCGCTTCCGAAACCATGGGCGTCAGCCGCTGGGTCATGCTGCTGCCGGTCCTCGCCGCGCTTTGCTACGCCGCCAACCAGATCATGACCCGGCGGCTGGGGCTGACCACCTCCGCCTCGGTGCTGACGGTCTATATCCAGGCCACCTTCATCGTTGTCTCGCTGGGCTTCTGGCTGGTCGCGGGTGACGGACGCTATGCCGAGCATACCGACAACGGCAGCCTGATCTTCCTGCTGCGCGCCTGGGTCATGCCTGCCTCCAGCGCCGACTTGTGGCTGCTGATCGGCCTCGGGCTGACCTCGACCGTCGTGGGCTATTGCCTGAGCCAGGCCTATCGCCTCGCCAGCGCCGCCACCGTGGCGCCGTTCGAGTATTCCGAACTCCTGCTCGCCGTCTTCTGGGGCTGGGCGTTCTTCGCCACCCTGCCCGGCCTGCCCGTCTGGATCGGCATGGGGCTGATCGTCGCCTCGGGCCTCTTCGTGTTCTTCCGGGAGCAGGTGAAGGCCCGTGCGATCGCAAGGGGCGCGGGGATCCGGCGGCGTTGACAGGGGCAGCCCTGGCTGGCACGAAGCCGGGACTGCATTAACAAGGCCCTCCCCCCATGGATGTTTCCGACCGTTTCGAGCTGACCTTCGAAACCGGCCCGCGCGTGGCCATGCCGACCGTGACCTTCGTCCAGCCGCTGGACGCCAATGGCGACGGGATCACCGACATCCTGGTGGCGACCGACAACTACGGCGATGCCAGCCGAACCTATCCCGCCTACCTGATGCTGGGCAAGGCAGACGGCGGCTTCAAGCTGGGCGCGAAACTGCCCGGCCGCTACGTCCCCCGCGACATGACCACCGGGGATTACAACGGCGACGGGGTGCTCGATTTCTACGTCTCCTACACCGGCCCCGACACCAACCCCGCCCCGGGCGAGCGCGACGTGCTGATGCTGAGCGACGGCGGCGGCGGCTGGACCGCCGCGAAGATGCCGAACCCGGCCAACGGCTTCTCCCACTCCGCCACCTCGGGGGATATCGACGGCGACGGCGATCTCGACATCTACGTGCAGACCAACGGCAACGGCGACAATGCCAACCCCTACCTGCTGATCAACGACGGCGACGGCGGCTTCACGCTGAACCGCACGCGCCTGGCCGAGAGCCTGGCGACCCAGAACGACTGGAGCAGCACGCGCCGCCAGCACTGGACCGAGATGGCCGACCTGAACGGCGACGGGCTGGTCGACCTGGTCACCGGCAAGCAGGAGCAGCCGGGCACGCCGCGCTCGTCCATGGTCTACCTGAATCAGGGCGGCTCTTTCGACGACGCCCACGCCTTCGTGCTGCCCGACCATCCCAAGCTGAAGGACGCCGAAGAGGTGATCTCGATCCGCGCCGCCGATCTGGACGGCGACGGCAAGGACGAGCTGATCGTGCTCGGCCAGGGGCGGCGCGAGGGCCCTGGCGCCGGCTACACCGAGGAATACGCGATCCAGGTCTTCGACGTGGCGGCGGATGGCAGCCTGACGGACGAGAGCGCGCGCTGGTTCGGGCCGGGCGCGGGGTATTTCGCCGGGGGCAACCTGCCCTATTTCCTCGAGATCATGGACGTGAACGGCGACGGCAGGCTGGACATCCTGCCGTTCATGCCGGGCGGCGGGCTGGATTCGAAAGACGTGCCGATGGTGCTGCTGAACGGCGGCGAGGGGGTGTTCCAGGCGATCACGGCGGCGGATATCGACCCGGAGCGGACGTTCATGTTCGGCACGTCGGAGGTGCCGGTCCTGCTGGACGGGCAATTGCGGTTCTACAGCTTCGGCATCACCGGCGAGGGGCGGCTCGACTGGGGAGTCTTTTCCCAGGTCGCCCCCCTGCCCGCCTTCATCCCGCGCATCTGGCGCGAGGGCGATGGCGTGGTGTCGGGCGGCAGGGGCGCGGACTGGCTGTTCGGGCGCGGCGGCGAGGACACGCTGCGCGGGCGTGCGGGCGCGGACGAGCTGCACGGGCGCGGCGGCGACGACGTTCTGCTGGGCCATGCCGGGGCCGACGAGATCTTCGGCGACCTCGGCGCCGACCGGCTGAACGGCGGCGGCGGCAACGACGCGCTGCACGGCGGGGTCGGCAAGGACGTGCTGGTCGGCGGCGCGGGCAACGACACCCTCTGGGGTGAGGGTGGCAACGACGTCCTGAAAGGCGGCCGCGGCGCGGATCACTTCCACTTCGCCAAGGGCGACGGCGCCGACCGCATCGCCGATTTCCGCGATGACGTCGATACCATCCACCTGTCGCGCGACCTTGGCATTTCGACCAGGGCGCAGGCGATGGCCCACGCCGAACAGGACGGCGACCGGGTGGTCTTCACCTTCGACACCGGCGACCGGCTGGTGGTCAGCGGGGCCGAGTTGTCGCAGTTGCAGAACGACCTGATCCTGACGTAACGGCACCCCCGTCGCACACCCCGGATCAACCGGCCAGCACCCACGGAATCCGCCCAAAAAACAGGCAGTTACACTCCTCTGCCGGGAATTTTGGCGGAATCGCATGTGCCCGATTGCGCGATGCAGGGCCGCGCATATGATGAAGGTATGGTTAGCAAGCCGCCTCCTTTCGATGAAATGATTGCGCCGGACGGTTCCATCCGGCCCGCCTACGCCGCCTACCACGCCTGGTTCAGCGAACAGGACAAGAAGCGGCTGGCCAAGAAATCCACCGACGCGGAGGCGTTCTTTCGCCGCGTCGGCATCACCTTCAACGTCTACGGCGAAAGCGAGGCGCAGGAGCGGCTGATCCCCTTCGACCTGATCCCGCGCATCCTGTCGGCGCGCGAGTGGGCGCGTCTGGCGAAAGGGATCGAGCAGCGGGTGGGGGCGATCAACGCCTTCCTGCACGACATCTACAACCGCCAGGAAATCCTGCGCGCGGGGCGGGTGCCGGAACGGCTGATCTCGGAAAACGACGCCTTCCTGCCGCAGATGCTGGGCTTCACCCCGCCGGGGCGGGTCTATACCCATATCGTCGGCACCGACATCGTGCGCACCGGCGAGAACGACTTCTACGTTCTGGAAGACAACGCCCGCACGCCCTCGGGTGTCTCCTACATGCTGGAAGACCGGGAAACGATGCTCCAGATGTTCCCGGAACTCTTCAGCCGGGTGCGGGTGCAGCAGGTCAGCGATTACCCGAAAAGCCTGCGCCGCAGCCTCGCCGCCTGCGCGCCGGAGAGCTGTTCGGGCAAGCCGACCATCGCGGTGCTGACGCCGGGCATCCACAACTCGGCCTATTTCGAGCATTCGTTCCTTGCCGACCAGATGGGCGCGGAACTGGTGGAAGGCCATGACCTCAAGGTGGTCGACGGCCATATCGCCATGCGCACGACCCAAGGCTTCAAGGTCATCGACGTGCTCTATCGCCGGGTCGACGACAGCTTCCTCGACCCGCTGACCTTCAACCCGGAGTCGATGCTGGGCGTGCCCGGCATCATGGACGTCTACCGCGCGGGCAACATCACCATCGCCAACGCGCCGGGGACCGGCATCGCCGACGACAAGGC
>JAGRMS010000412.1 GCA_020441135.1 Pseudooceanicola sp. | reverse complement strand
TGATGATCCTGTTCATCATCGGCGCCGCGGGCGTGTTCTCGTTCATGCTGTCCTCGCTCTTCGTGACGCAATCCGTCGCCCAGTGGATCGCCGCCCTGGAGGTCAACCGCTGGGTGCTGATGGCGATCATCAACCTGTTCCTGCTGGTTGCGGGTTTCTTCCTGCCCCCGGTCGCGGTGATCCTGATGTCGGCCCCGATCCTTCTGCCGATCATCACCTCGGCGGGTTTCGACCCCTACTGGTTCGCCGTCATCGTCACCGTGAACATGGAAATTGGGCTGATCACGCCGCCCGTCGGCCTCAACCTTTATGTCATCAACGGCATCGCGCCGGACATTTCGCTCAAGCAGATCCTCTGGGGCTCCATGCCCTTCGTCGGCTGCATGGTGCTGGCGATCGTGATCCTCTGCCTGTTCCCGGGCCTCGCCACCTGGCTGCCCGCCGCCGTGATGGGAACCGCGTTGTGAGCCTGCTGTCCGACCTGCTGTCGACGCTGTTCAACCGCCGCCTGCGCAGCGAAGGCGAGGCGGACGACGCGCGCGACATCCAGACGCTGATCGCCGACCTGCTGTCGGCCAAGGGCGAGATTTCCGGCCTCGCCACCGCCAGCCGCATCCTGTCGCGCTTCGCCGCGATGGACGACGCCGGCAAGACCGGTTTCTTCACCCACCTCGCCGACGACCTCGGCATCGACCCCGCCCGCATCCGCGACACGCTGGCAGCCTTCGAGGCAGAGCAGACCCAGACCAACTACGCCGCCTTCCTCGCCGCCGCCGAGCCGGGGCGGCAGGAACTTGCCCGCCGCCTGAACCGCGTGCCGGGCGCAACGCCGCGACTGGTGGCGATGCGGCAGGATCTGTTGCGCCTGATCCCGCGCAAGGATCCCCGGGCGCGGATCGACATCGATTTCCAGCACCTGTTTTCGTCGTGGTTCAACCGGGGCTTCCTGGTGCTGCGCCCGATCTCCTGGGAAAGCCCGGCGCAGGTGCTGGAGAAGATCATCGCCTACGAGGCCGTCCACGCGATCCAGTCCTGGGACGATCTGCGCCGCCGCGTCCAGCCCGGCGACCGGCGCTGCTTCGCCTTCTTCCACCCGGCAATGCCGGACGAACCACTGATCTTCGTCGAAATCGCCCTGACGCGGGGCATCCCGGGATCGGTCCAGAAACTGCTGGCCGAGGACCGCAGCCCGCTCGCCGCCGAAGATGCGGATACAGCGGTGTTCTATTCGATCTCGAACTGCCAGGCCGGGCTGGCGGGGATTTCATTCGGCAATTCGCTGATCAAGCAGGTGGCCGAAGACCTTGCCGCCGAACTGCCGAACATCAAGACCTTCGTGACGCTCTCGCCGATCCCGACGCTGACGAAATGGATGGGCGAGCAGGGTATCGACCCCGCCAGGCTGGAGCCTGACAGCCTGAAGGCCGCGGCGGCCCGTTTCCTGCTGACCGCCAAGCGCCCGGACGGGTTGCCCTACGATCCCGTCACCCGCTTCCACCTCGGCAACGGCGCCTATATCCATGCGGTTCACGCAGGCGCTGACCTGTCGCCCAAAGGCATGGCCGAAAGCGCCGGGGCAATGGTCAACTACCGCTACGACCCCGACACCTTCGCCGAGAACCATGAACGCTACGCGGACGCAAGGGACGTTGTCGCGTCGAAAGAGGTCCGCGCCCTCGCCGCGCCGGTTCCGGCCTGACGTCCCTTCCCTTTCCCGGCCCGCACGCCTAACACTCCGCCGTCAAGCGCAACGGAGTTCCGCATGGGCAGCGTCATCCTCGGCATCGCGGCGGCCTTCGCCTGGGGCATCCACGACCTGCTCGTGCGCCGCATCAGCGAGGGGCTGGCGATCGGCCCCGCGATCCTGACCGTGCTGCTGATCGGCACGCTGTTCACCCTTCCCGTGGCGTTGTTGCTGGGCGGCTGGGCCGAGATGACCGCCCCCGCCACCCTGCACGCCGCCCTCGCCGGTTTCGCCTATGTCGTCGGCTGCTTCGGCCTCTACCTTGCCTTCCGCATCGGGCCGGTGAAACTCGTCGCCCCCATCGTCGGCGCCTTCCCCGTGCTCTCGGTCGCCTGGGCCTGGCTTTCCGGCTCGCCCCTCACCGCCTTCGACGCGCTGGCCATCGCCGCCATCGTCGGCGGAGTCATCGCCGTCGCGGTGCTCTCGGACGAGGGCGAGGCCAACGGCCAGCGGCCCGCAGCCATCGCCTGGTCGGTGCTGGGGGCGGTGGGCTTTGCCGTGACATTCGGGCTTTCCCAGTCCGCGACGCGCCTTGGCGCAGAACTGCCCGCAATCCTTGTCGCCCGTCTTGCCGCCATCGCGCTGATGATCGCCCTGCTTTCCCTGACCCGCCAGCGCCTGTCGCAGGTCCGCCAGCACCGCCCGACGCTGGCCGGCATGGGCCTGCTGGACGCGCTGGCGCTGGGTCTTGTCACCGCCGCCGGGGCGATGCCCAACCCGGAGTTCGCCGCCGTCACCTCTTCGGTCTTCGGCGTCGTGACCATCGCGCTGGCTCGGGTCTTCCTGGCCGAGCCGGTGACGCCGCCGCAATGGGCCGGCGTCGCCGTCGTCTTTGCCGGGGTCGCCGCGCTGGGAGCCTAGCGCCAGCGCTCCAGCACGAAGCGCGCCGTCATCAGGTCCAGATGCGCGCCGCCGCCGTTCTTGAACAGGGTGATGCCGCCGGGATCGGCGCGGAACCGGTCCAGTGCGTAGAAATCCGCCAGCACATCCGCGCGTGTGATCACCCCCTCGGCCAGCGGCGTCTTGAGCTCGCCGATATGATCCAGCGTGGTGTCGAAGCTGTCGACGAAGACCTGTGACCGCCGCAAAGCCTCGTCATCCGCCTCGCGCATGTCGGGCCGGTAGGCCCCGATCAGGTTCAGGTGCTGCCCCGGGCGCAGCCACTCGCCCTTGATGACCGGAGCCGATGCCATCGTCGCGCAAACGACGATATCCGCCGCCCGCACCGCCGCCTCCAGGTCATCGGCCACCGTCAGTGCCGGAACATCCTCCGCCAAAGCCTCGGCCTTGTCACGCGTCCGGTTCCACACGCTCTGCCGCGCGTCCGGAAAGCCGGCCCCAAACGCCTCGCTGAGAGACCGCCCCACCGTCCCCACGCCCACGATCAGCACCGAGGCGCTGTCCGCTCGCGCCAGCCGCAAGGCACCGAGCAGCGAATCCCCCGCCGTCTTCCACTTGGTCACCAGGTGGAAATCGACAATCGCCTCGAGTGTGCCGTCGGTATCGGAGTAGAGGCAGACGCCCCCGTTCACCATCGGGCGGCCCTGCGCGGGATTGCCCGGGAACACCGTGGCGCTCTTGACCGCCATCCCCATCCCGTCGATCCAGGCCGCCCGCGACAACAGCGTGTCCGGATCGCGGTAGAGGAAGGTGTCGCCGATCTTCGCCTTCGGCAGCCGGTGCCCCGCCGCCAAGGCCTCGGTCAGCCCGATCCAGTCGAGCCCCGCTTCGCCCTCGGCAAAGCCGATAACCGGAACGCTCATGCCGCCTCCACTTCGGTCAGCAATCCTTCCGAAACCAGCCGCTCTGCCCAACCCTCCGGCCCCTCGAACAGGTGTGTCTTCCAACCGCGCGAGGCCGCCACCCGGATGTTGTCCGGCCGGTCGTCGGTGAAGATCAGCCGCTCCGGGGCCACCCCGCAGCCCGCCTCCAGCATCTCGTAGATGCGCACGTCGGGCTTGATCACGCCCATATGCCCCGAGATGAAATCGCGGTCGAACTCGCGCAGGAACGGATAGTGCGTGGCGGCGTAATCATAGCTCTGGATGCCGAAATTGGTCAGCGAAAACACCGGGACACCCTTGCCCCGAAGCGCCCGCATCAGCCGCACCGAACGGTCGATGACCGGTTTCGCCAGCTCGATCCAGTTGTCGTGCCACATCCGGATCTCGTCACGCCAGGCCGGGGTCGCATCCGCCATGCCGTAGATCGTCTCAGTGAAGTGCTCGCCCCGGTCGACCCGGTTGTTCATCTCGTGCAGGTCGACCTCGGCAAACATCGCGCGCCGCCGTTCCTCGCCGATGACGGCGTCGTAATACCGTTCCGGCTGCCACTCGATCAGCACATTGCCGATGTCAAATATCACCGCTTCCGGCTTCATTCCTGCCTTCTCCACACGCGCCCGAAATCCTTGCAGGACTCTTGGCAAATTTGCTTAAAAATCTGTCTTCTCCGAAGAGCGGCTACCGCTTCGCCGCACGCACTTCCCGCTCCAAGGCATCCAGAAAACGCGACCGGTCCGCCTTTGTAAAGGGCTTGCCGCCGCCGCCCTGCGCCAGCGGAGACGCCGCCCGCAGGTCCGCCATCAGATCGCGCATCGCCAGCTGCTGGCCCACGTTCGCCTGGGTGAACGCCTCGCCCGTGTGCCGCAGCACCCGCGCCCCGGCGGCCACGCATTTCGCCGCCAGCGGCACATCCGCCGTCACAACGACGTCGCCCGGCCCGCAGCGCTCGGCGATCCATTTGTCCGCCTCGTCCGCGCCGCTGGCCACGATCACGGTCTCGACCAGCGGATTTGCGGGCGGGCGCAGGCCACCGTTGGACACCAGGAACATCCTGATCCCGTGCCGCGTCGCCACCCGCTCGGCCTCGGCCTTCACCGGGCAGGCATCGGCGTCGACATAGATCATGCCTCCAGCGCCTCAGCGTGGAAGCTGACGTGATCCTCCATGAAGGAGGAGACGAAGAAATAGCTGTGGTCGTAGCCGGGCTGGAACCGCAGCTCGGCCCGCTGCCGCCGCTCGGCCACCGCCAGCGCCAGCGCTTCGGGCTTCAGCAGGTCGATGAATTGGTCCTTCGTCCCGGTATCCACGAGAACCGGACCGTCGAATCCCACTGCCCGCATCTGATTGGAGGCATCGTGTGCCGCCCACTTGCTTTCCTCCGCTCCCAGATAGGCGGTCAGCTGCTTGCGCCCCCAGTCCGACTTCGACGGGTTGCAGATCGGCGCGAAGGCCGAGACCGAGCGGAACCGCCCCGGCAGCGCCATCGCCAGCGTCAGCGCGCCATGCCCGCCCA
Organism: Pseudooceanicola sp.; assembly: GCA_020441135.1. GTDB lineage: Bacteria > Pseudomonadota > Alphaproteobacteria > Rhodobacterales > Rhodobacteraceae > Seohaeicola_A. The sequence continues at coordinate 5,157 of JAGRMS010000412.1, read as the reverse complement.
TCGAATGACCGGTGATCGCCTGCCGCTCTAGGTCGACGGCAAACTCCCGCCCCAGCAGCCGCGGCAGTTCCTCCGCCAAGTAGTCCCACATGCGATAGTGCGGCGCCCATGGCGCTTGCGTCGCGTTCACGTAGAACCCCGCGCCCTTGCCGAGGTCGTAAGCCTCGTCGTCCGCCACCCCCTCGCCGCGTGGCGAGGTATCGGGAAATACCAGCGCGATCCCTTCTCGCGCCGCCCAGCCCTGCGCGCCCGCCTTCACCATCGCGTTCTCATGGGTGCAGGTCAGGCCGGACAGATACCAGAGCACCGGCACCGGTCCATCCTTTGCCTCTTCCGGCAGGAACAGGCCAAAGGTCATGTCGCAACCGCAGGCATCAGAGGCATGGGAATACACTCCCTGCACCCCTCCGAAACACGCGTTCTCTGATACCGTCTTCATGTCAAATCTCCTTCAGGACGCGACCCAGCCCACCACCAGCGGAAAGGTCAGGATGCTGGCCGCCGTGGAAAACAGGATCGCCGCCGACACCCGCTTGGCCGCGATGCCGTAGTGCTGCGCCAGCATGAACACGTTGCCCGCGACCGGCATCGCCGCCGCCGCCAGCACGATCGTCGCCTCGTAGTCGGGCAGCGGAAACAGCACCATGACGCCGATCCCCACCGCCAGCGGATGCAGCACCAGCTTGCAGAAGGTCAGCCAGCCCGCCACCTCGATGCGTTCAGCCGACTTCCCCGCCAGCGAGGCGCCGATGGCGAACAGCGCCCCCGGTGTCGCGGCGCCGCCCAGCACGGTCAGGAAATCGTTCATCACCGCCGGGACGGGAATGGCAAAGGCGCTCCACGCCATGCCGGCCGAGATCATCACGATCATCGGGTTCTTCAGCAGCCCCAGCCCCACGGTCTTCAGCACCGCTGGACGCATCCGCCCGTCCCGCGCGCCGTTGATGAGGATCACGATCAGTGATGAGAACACGATCAGGTCGGTCGCCAGCACCAGCATCATCGGCCCGATCGAGGCCTCGCCGAACAGGATCACGAACATGGGCAGGCCGAGGAAGCCCACATTCCCGATCACCGCGCATTGCGCCTCGATCGCCGCCACCTGCACGTTCAACCCGCGCAGGAACCCGACCGCCGTGGCGATGCCATAGACGAAGGCCGTCCCCCAGAGATAGCCCGCGATCAGCCGCCCGTTGAACACCGCCGCCATGTCGAGGTTCGCGGCAAAGCGGAACAGCATCGCCGACAGCGCGAAGTAGAACACGAACTTGGTCAGATAAGCCGTCGCCTCGGCGGTGAAAAACCGCGTGTGCCCGGCCCAGTAGCCAAGGCCGATGATCGCGAAGAAGGGCAGCGTGCGCAGGAAGATGTCGATCATGTCCCGTCCGGGTTAGCCGCTTGGCCGCGCCCCCGCAAGCGTTCACGGCACGTTGCATCTGCTCGACAAGCCGCTGCTTCCCGTTGCACCGCGAGTCGATACCGGCCGCGTGGTCCGAAGGGTTTGCCAGGGGTCTTGCAAGCCCCGGAAAAATGCCCGCCTGTTTCGGAGAGAGTGAAGAGCGGACCACGCAGAAGCGAAAGGTCCAGTGGACCTTTTCGGATGTTGAAAAGGCAGCGCAGGGGAACGCGCGTCGCTCGGGCGCGACCGTCAGGCGCGGTCTCGAGGGGCGCGGCAATCCCCGCAAGGCGCCGGTCTTCGGCATCCCCGAACGGGGCGGCCGCCTGCGTTGCCAGATCGTGCAAAACGGCTCGCGCGCAAAGCTCCCGGCGACCATCGCCGGCCGGACCGGGCTCTCGACCGCGAAACGCCCGGGCGGCTTTCGCCGCGATGGCGGCCAGGTCGAGGCGCGGGTCTCGCGACAGCACAGGTTCGACAGGTGCAAGGGCCTGGACCAGAGGGCGATGGCCGGGGATGCGGCACTGGCACCAAGCCATCGATCCAGCGGACCGACCGTCGCGCCGAACGGCTTCGAGGGCTTCTGAATCGTCGCCAGGCGCCGTCACCAGGCGGTCAACGGTCGCAGTCGTACCGGCTCACCGGCCTTCTTCGAGGAGACTGGGTTCGCTTCATCACCCTCGATCACGAATGCTGCACGGTCCTTCTCGGATCGTGCGGAATGAAGCTGCGCGCCGCGATGGTGTGGTATCGGTGCGTTCATCGGCCAACAGGGCAGTCTGCACCCCCGGCGGCTTGATGGACAGCCGCCTGTCTAGCCCCGCCCTCTCCCCGCGATTCGCACCAGTTTCCTGAACCGCGGGCACTCCAGGTGCGACGGCGCCGGGCAGTCGGCCACATGGCGCACCATGTCGCGCAGCGCCGTCAGACCCCGCACCTGCCGGTCCAGCGCGTCGGCGCGCTCGTGCAACAGCTCGCGCGGCAGGTTGGCCGTGCCGTTTTTCCCGAACATCCCCGCGATCTGCTCCAGTGAAAACCCGGCGGTTTTCCCCAGAGAAACCAGTGTCAGCTGCAACAGCGCATCCGGCCCGTACTGCCGCCGCAGCCCCTTGCGCCCGATCGACGTCACCAGCCCGATCTCGTCGTAGTAACGCAGCGTCGAGGGCGGCACGCCCGAGGCCGCCGCGACCTGACCGATATCCAGCGTTTTCATGCTTGACCTCAAGTTGGCTTGAATTTGTAGCCTGCCCTCTCCCGCGCTCCCAGCCAAGAGGTTTGACGCCATGCCCGCCCTCGCCCTTTGCATTCTCTCCGCCTCGCTCGGCATCTCCATCGCCGCCGTCGCCCTGCCCGCCCTTGCCGCCGCCTTCGCCGTTCCGACCGGCGCTGCCAGCTGGGTCGTGCTCGCGTACCTGCTCGCCACCACCATCGCGAGCGTCATCGTCGGGCGTCTTGCCGACATGCTGGGCCGCCGTCCCGTGCTGCTGGGTGGCATCGCCCTCTACGCCTGCGCCTCGCTTGCCTGCGCGCTTGCGCCCAGCTTCGCCCTCCTGCTTGTCGCCCGCGCCGCACAGGGCGTCGGCGCCGCGGCGCTGATGGCGCTGCCGCTCGCCTTGGTCCGCGACCTGGTCCCGGCAGAGCGAACCGGCCGCGCCATGGGCCTGCTCGGCACGCTCTCGGCCACCGGCACCGCGCTCGGCCCCTCTCTCGGCGGCCTGATCCTCGCCGGGTACGGCTGGCGCGCGCTCTTCGCCGTCCTCGTCCCGCTCGGGTTTGGCGCCTTCGCCCTCGCTCTCCGCCTGCCCCGTGACACGACCCGCGCCAGGGGCGGTCTCGACCTTACAGGCGCCACCTGGCTCGGCCTCACGCTCGCCGCCTACGCACTCGCCGCGACGCAAGGTGCGCCCTTGCTGCTGGTGCTCGCCCTTGCCGGAGGCATCGCCTTCGTCTGGACCGAAGCCCAGGCGCAAACCCCGCTGCTGCCGCTTGACCTGCTGCGCGACCCCTTGCTGGCCTCCCGCCTGTCCATGAGCGTGCTGGTCGCAGCCGTGATGATGGCAACCCTCGTGGTCGGGCCGTTCTACCTTGCAGGCGGCCTCGGCCTCGACCCAGCAACCCTGGGCCTTGTCATGGCGACCGGCCCCGCCACCGCCGCGCTCAGCGGCTTGCCGGCGGGCCGCATCACCGACCGCCTCGGTCCCGACGCCACCCTGCGCCTCGGCCTCTTGCAGATCGTGCTGGGCGCGGCGGCGCTTGCTACCCTGCCGCCGCTTCTGGGCACGCCTGGCTACATTGCCGCGCTGGTGCTGTTGACCCCGGGCTTCCAGCTGTTTCTCGCCGCCAACAACACCGCCGTCATGGCCGGGGTTGCGCCCGATTTCAAAGGGCTGGTCTCGGGCCTGCTGAACCTCTCGCGAAATCTCGGCTTCATCACCGGCGCGGCGGTGCTGGGCGCGCTTTTCGCCGCCACCTCCGCCGAGATGACCACCGGCCTGCGCACGACCTTCGGAGCTGCGGCCGTCCTTGCGCTGCTGGCTCTGGCGCTCAGCCGAAAATCCCGGCGCGCAGCAGCCTAGACCGAGATCGCCGCCAGCAACTGCTCGCGCGACAGGTCGTCATGGGTGCCCTTCTGCGTCACCGCCCCCCGCTTCAGCACGACGAAACTGTCGGCGATGCGGTGGGCAAAATCGAAATACTGCTCCACCAGCACGATCGCCATGTCGCCCTTGTCACGCAGATACCGGATCACCTCGCCGATCTGTTGGATGATGTTGGGCTGGATGCCCTCGGTCGGCTCGTCCAGCAGCAGCAGCTTCGGCTTCGTCAGCAGCGCCCGCGCGATGGCCAGCTGCTGCTGCTGCCCGCCCGACAGGTCGCCGCCGCGCCGGTGCAGGAACTCCTTCAGGATCGGGAACAGCTCGTAGATTTCGTCCCGAATGACATGTTCCGACCGCGGCAGGCAGGCATAGGCCGTCTCCATGTTCTCGCGCACGGTCAGCAGCGGAAAGATCATCCGGCCCTGCGGCACATAGCCGACCCCCATCCGGGCGAGGGCATGCGAGGGCAGCTTGCCCACCGCCTTGCCATCGAAGCTGATCGCGCCGCTCGACCGCTGGTGCGTCCCCGACAGTGCCTTCAACAGCGAGGTCTTGCCAACCCCGTTGGTTCCCATGACGCAAGTGACCTTGCCGTATTCAGCTTCCATCGAGACATCGTAGAGGATTTGGCTGCCGCCGTAGTGGAGACAGAGCTTGTCGACTTTCAGCATGAAATGAGTCCTCCACCCGAGGCGGCATGCCGGGCCGCGCCTGCCTGGGTAGGCGCGCTGGCACTCGGATGACGCAAGCGAACCGGTCGAGCAAAAACGGCCACGGCGGGGCATGGCGAGAGGGTGAACGCGCCTGCCGGGGGGCAGGCAGGCGCGGCCCGGCGTGCCGCCGGGCGATACGTCTGCCAAATGTCTCGCATCATCCTCACCGCCCCAGATACACGTCAATCACCTGCTGGTTCGCGGTCACATGGTCGAGGCTCCCCTCGGCCAGCACCGATCCCTCGTGCAGCACCGTCACCCGGCAATCCAGTCGGCGCACGAACTCCATGTCGTGCTCGACCACCACCACCGCCCGGGTCTTCGCCGCCTGAACCAGCAGCGCGGTCGTGTGCTCGCGCTCCTCCGGCGTCATCCCCGCCGCCGGTTCGTCCACCAGCAGAAGCTGCGGCTCCTGCGCCAGCAACATCCCGATCTCCAGCCACTGCTTCTG
>JAGRMS010000411.1 GCA_020441135.1 Pseudooceanicola sp. | reverse complement strand
CCCCAGAGCGTCTGGCGCTGCGGATCCTTCAGATCCCAGCGGATCGGTTCGAGGTCCGGGTCCACCGTCTGGTAGTCCGAGCAATAGATCTCGATCCGGTGCCCGTCGGGATCGCGGACGTAGAGGAAGAAGGCGTTGGAAATCCCGTGCCGCCCCGGCCCGCGTTCGATATTCGGCAGGTAGCCGGTGGTGCTCATCAGGTCGAGCAGGTCGATGATGTTCAAGGGCGTCGGCACCCAGAAGGCGGTGTGATGCAGGCGCGGGCCGAACCCGTTGGTGAAGGCCACGTCATGCACGCCGCCCTTGCGGTGCATCCAGGCGGCCCAGCATTTTCCCGTCTCGCTGTCCTCGGTGTATTCCGTCGTGCGGAAGCCGATCTCGTTGTAGAAGGCCACCGAGGCATCGACGTCCGAGGCGAACATGTTGAAATGGTCGATCCTGAGCGGCTTGACCCCGTTATACAGCTTGTATTTCTGGTGGATCGGCGCGAGGCGGTCCATCTTGACGTAGAATTCCAGCGGGATGCCGAAGGGATCGCGCGTGCGCAGGGTGCGGCCCATGAAGGGGCGCGTCACCCACTCGACCGGCAGCCCCCTGCCCTCGAAGAAGGCCGCCGCCTTGTCGAGGTCGCCCTCGTCGAACAGCTTGAAGCCCAGCACGCCGACCGAGGGCGCGTCCGCCTTCACCAGCGCGATGCAGTGATGCCCGCGCTCTTCCATCGCGCGCAGGTAGATCGTCTCGTGATCCTCGTCCGTCACCTGCAACCCCAGCGTATCGACATAGAAGGCGCGCGACGCGGCGAGGTCGGTCACGCGGTATTCGACGTGGGACAGCCGCACGATGTTGAAGGGCGGGTAGAGATTGGGGGCCGGAACGGGCATGTCTGGGTCTCCTCCTGCGGCGGCGTGATCCGGTTGAGCGCGTGCCGCGCGTTCGATTGTCTTGCGATGAGGGGCGCTGCCCCTCAAACTCCCCGGAGTATTTGGAAAGAAAAGAAATCAGGCGCCAAGGCGGGGAATCCTGTGCTGCCCGGTCGCCAGGCCGATGTGCTTGGTTTCCATGTAGAAATCGAAGGACCAGTCGCCGCCGTCCCGCCCGATGCCGCTGGCCTTGACCCCGCCGAAGGGGGTCGGCAGGTGGCGGACGTTTTCCGAGTTCACCCAGATCATGCCCGCCTCGAGCGCTGTTGGTGAAGCGCAGGGCGCGGGTCAGGTCGTTGGTCCAGACATAGGCGGTGAGGCCGTAGGGGATGTCGTTGGCGATGGCGAGCGCCTCGGCTTCGTCCTCGAAGCGGATGGCGGTCAGGACCGGGCCGAAGATTTCCTCCTGCGCGATCTTCATCGTGTTGCTGGCCCCGGTGAAAAGCGTCGGCGCGACATACCAGCCCTTGTCGCCGATCCGGGCGCCGCCTGCGGCGATGGTCGCGCCTTCGCTGCGGGCGGTGTCGAAGTAGGAACAGACCTTGTCGAAATGCACCTTGTGGATCAGCGGCCCCACCTCGGTCGCCGGATCCAGCGGGTGGCCGACCTTGATGGACTTCACCCGCGCGGTCAATTTCGACAGAAAGCTGTCGGCGACCGAATCCTCGACCAGCAGGCGCGAGGAGGAGGTGCAGCGTTCGCCGTTCAGCGAGTAGATCATGAAGATCGCCGCATCCAGCGCGCGGTCGAGGTCGGCGTCGCCGAAAACCACCACCGGGTTCTTGCCGCCCAGTTCGAAATGCACCCGCTTCAGCGTGTCGGCACCCTGTTTCATGATCATCGACCCGGTGCGGCTTTCGCCGACAAAGGCGATGGCGCGGATGTCGGGGTGTTCGGTCAGGGCCTTGCCCGCATCCTCGCCGAAGCCGTTGACCAGGTTCCAGACCCCGTCCGGCAACCCCGCCTCATGGGCGATCTCGGCCAGCAGGCGGGCTGTCATGGGCGAGAACTCGGCCGGCTTGTGAACCACTGTGCAGCCTGCCGCCAGCGCCGGGGCGATCTTCCAGGTCGACA
>JAGRMS010000410.1:235-1664 GCA_020441135.1 Pseudooceanicola sp. | reverse complement strand
ACGCCGTTGTGGGCAAGGCTGATCTCGCCCGGCCTTGCGCCGCGCCCGCCGCCAACGATGGCGGCCATCGACGCGGTGTGATGCGGTTCCCGGAAGGGGCGCGTTCGGTTGATGCCGCCTTCGTCGAGCAACCCGCAAAGCGACTGGATCATCGAGGTTTCCAGCGCCTCGGGCGCGGTGAGCGGCGGCAGGATGCCGGGGATGCGGGCGGCAAGCATCGACTTGCCCGACCCAGGCGTGCCGACCATCATCAGGTGGTGCCGCCCGGCGGCGGCGATTTCCAGAGCGCGCTTGGCGCGTTCCTGGCCCTTCACGTCACGCAGGTCGGGGCCGCCGGGCGTGCCGATCACCTCGCCCGGTTGTGCCGGTTCGACCGGGGCCTGCCCGGTGAAGTGGCGCACCGCTTCGGCTAGCGTATCCACCGCGATCACCTCGGTCGCGCCGACCCAGGCGGCTTCGGCCCCCGAAGCGCGGGGACAGAGCAGGGTGCGGTCTTCCTCGGCCGCGCAGAGGGCGGCGGGGAGAGCGCCCATCACCGGGACCAGCGAGGCGTCGAGGGAGAGTTCACCCAATGCAACGGTGCGCTCGGCGGCCTCGGAGGGGACGATCTCGAGCGCGGCGAGCAGGGCGAGCGCGATGGGCAAGTCGAAGTGGCTGCCCTCCTTCGGCAGGTCGGCGGGGGACAGGTTGACGGTGATCCGCTTGGACGGCAAGGCGACCGCGATGGCGTTCAGCGCGCTGCGCACGCGATCGCGGGCCTCGGACACCGCCTTGTCCGGCAGGCCGACAACCGTGAAGTTCGGCACGCCGGGCGAAAGGGCGCATTGCACCTCGACCAGGCGGGCCTGCACGCCCTGGAAGGCAACCGTATAGGCGCGCGCGACCATTCTCCCTCCACCTTTGGTCTGAAGGCATTTCTATTCAGGCATAAGTTTCAGAAACGTTAACCACGTTGGGCCGGTGGGCTTGCGGTGCGGCCCTGTCGCTTGCCCCTGCGGGGGCCATCGGCTAAGGACGCGCGGGCAGGACGGCAAGCGGGGATGACAAGCGATGGCCAAGGAAAAAAAGGCGCCGCGCCCGAAGGCGGAGACGCCGAAGGGCTTTCGCGACTACTTTGGCGCCGAAGTGACGCAGCGGGCCGAGATGCTGCGGACCATCGCGTCGGTCTATCACCGCTATGGCTTTGACGCGCTCGAGTCCTCGGCTGTCGAGACGGTCGAGGCGCTGGGCAAGTTCCTGCCCGACGTGGACCGCCCGAACGAAGGTGTCTTCGCCTGGCAAGAGGCCGAGGAAGAGGGCAAGGGCGACTGGCTGGCCCTGCGCTATGACATGACGGCGCCGCTGGCGCGGGTCTATGCGCAGCACCGGAACGACCTGCCGACGCCCTACCGCCGCTACACGATGGGCCCGGTCTGGCGCAACGAGAAGC
>JAGRMS010000410.1:0-225 GCA_020441135.1 Pseudooceanicola sp. | reverse complement strand
CGGCAGTTCTATCAATGCGATGCGGATACGGTTGGCACCGCCTCGATGGCGGCGGACGCCGAGATCTGCGCGATGCTGGCGGATACGCTGGAAGCGGTGGGGATCGCGCGGGGGGATTACCTGATCCGGGTGAACAACCGGAAGGTGCTGAATGGGGTGTTGGAGGCGATGGGGCTGACCGACGACAGCCAGCGCGCCAACGTCCTGCGCACCATCGACAAGTTC
>JAGRMS010000409.1 GCA_020441135.1 Pseudooceanicola sp. | reverse complement strand
GCAAAGGCCTCGTTGGCCTCGACCAGGTCCAGATCCTCGGCCTTCCAGCCCGCCTTCTCCAGCGCCTTGCGGCTCGCATAGATCGGGCCGACACCCATGATCGACGGGTCGAGCCCGGCGGTGGCATAGGAGGCAATCCGCGCCAGCGGCGTGATGCCGCGCTTTTCGGCCTCGGCCGCGCTCATCAGCAGCACACCCGCCGCGCCGTCGTTGATCCCCGACGCATTCGCCGCCGTGACCGAGCCATCCTTGGTGAAGGCCGGGCGCAGCTTGGCCATCGCGTCGATGGTCGCGCCGTGGCGGATGTATTCGTCGCTGTCCATCACCACGTCGCCCTTGCGGGTCTTGATGGTGAAGGGCACGATCTCGTCCTTGAACTTGCCGGCCTTCTGCGCCGCCTCGGCCTTGTTCTGGCTGGCGACCGCGAACTGGTCCTGCGCCTCGCGGCTGATCTGCCACTGCTGCGCCACGTTCTCGGCGGTCTGGCCCATGTGATAACCGTTGAAGGCGTCCCACAGCCCGTCGCGGATCATCGTGTCGATATAGGACACGTCGCCCATCTTGTAGCCGTTGCGCAGGTTCTGCGCGTGCGGCGACATCGACATGTTCTCCTGCCCGCCCGCGGCAACGATCCCGGCATCGCCCAGCTGGATGTGCTGCGCGCCCAGCGCCACCGCCCGCAGGCCCGAGCCGCAGACCTGGTTGATGCCCCAGGCGGCGCTTTCCATCGGCAGGCCCGCGTTGATATGCGCCTGCCGCGCCGGGTTCTGCCCCTGCGCCGCGGTCAGCACCTGGCCGAGGATCGTCTCGCTCACCTCGCTCTTGTCGATGCCCGCGCGTTCGACCAGGGCGGTCAGGACGGCGGCGCCCAGGTCATGGGCGGGCGTATTGGCGAAAGAGCCACCAAAACTGCCGACACCGGTGCGGGCGGCGGATGCAATTACGACGTTGGTCATGTGACGTATTTCCTTTGCAAGGGACCGGCGCACCGTTCTACCTCGCGAGTCGCGGTCGGTGTCCGTTCATCCCGACAGGATCATTAGACGATTGGCTGCACTGCGGCAACCGCGGGGGTTGTCCCCGCGTCAGGCCCGCCTGCGCGCCTCATCCTCCTCTGCCCAGTCAGGCCGCAGCGTCGCCGCGCCGAACAGGTGGCCTTGCAGGCAATCCACCCCCGCGCGCACCAGGAACTCCGCATCCTCGACCCGTTCCACCGCATTGGCGATGATCATCAGGTCGAACTGCTTGGCCACCGCGATCAGCGCCAGCACCACGTCCTGGTTGTCGGGCATCTGCGCCAGGTTGCGGATGAACTGCGCGTCGATCTTGACCGCATCGAACAGGAAATCGCGGAAATGGCGGAAATTGGTGGGACCGCCGCCGAAATCGTCCAGCGCGAAAGCGATGCCATGCGCCTGGAGCCGGTCCATGAAGTCGATCACCAGCTCGGGCACCGCCATGGCCGAGGCTTCGCCAATCTCCAGCATCAGCCGCTCGCCCAGGTTCGGGTAGCTCTTCAGATGCGTTTCCAGCGTGCGCATCCACGGGCGATACCCGATCGAGCGCGCCGACATGTTCAGCGACAGGCGCAGGCCGGGATGTTGGGCAAGCGTCCGCAGCCCGACGTCCAGCGCGTTCCGGTCCAGCATCCGCCCCAGCTCGCTCGCCTCGATGGCGGTGATGAAGTCGCGCGCCGGAATGATCCGCCGCGCCGGGTCCAGCACCCGGATCAGCCCCTCGTGAAAGATCGGGTTGTGCGGCGGCTGCGCCTGGAAAACCGGCTGGAACGCCAGCACCGTCTCGCGGTGGCGGATCGCCTCGGCCACGATGTCCAGCGTCGATTCCTCGCGCCGGTGGACGGCCGCGTCCAGCGGGCTGCGCGCGCCGTCCGGGTCGTCATTGATCGGTCGCCGTTTCAGAATCCGCATGGTGCCTCCGGCTTGCGTTTCTGACGCCCAGAGGTGAAAGCGGGCTTAACCTCTGGTTTTGAACGAAATGCGAAGGAGAGCGCGATGGAACGCTGCGCCTGGGCCGGTCCGGAGCCGATTTACAGGGACTATCACGACACGGAATGGGGCGTCCCCGAATACGACAGCCGCGCGCTGTGGGAGAAACTGGTGCTCGACGGCTTTCAGGCGGGGCTCAGCTGGATCACGATCCTCAAGAAGCGCGACAATTTCCGCAAGGCGTTTGCCGGATTCGACCCTAACGTGATCGCGGAATGGGGCGAACCCGAAGTCACGCGCCTGCTGGCCGACCCGGGAATCATCCGCCACCGCGGCAAGATCGAGGCGACCATCACCAACGCCCGCGCCTGGCAGACGTTCGAATCGCAGGGCGGTTTCGACCGCTTCCTGTGGGATCGCGTCGGCGGCAGGCCGATCCAGAACCGCTGGGCGACCAAGGCCGAGGTTCCCGCCAGCACACCCCTGTCCGAAGCCATATCGAAAGACCTCAAACGCGCCGGTTTCCGCTTCTGCGGCCCCACCATCGTCTATGCCTTCATGCAGGCCACCGGACTCGTCAACGACCACGTCCTGACCTGCCACCGCCACGCCGAGGTCGCGCGGCTGGGCTGGCTCAGAACCCCGGCGTCCCGCGATCCTGCGGATGGCGCGCCAGGTGCCGCGCCTTGATCGTCTCGGACGTGTCGCGCGATCCGTCGTGGCTCCACCCCGGCGGCCCGAAGGCATAGCCAAGCCGCTGGCGCAGGCTCAGCCCGGGCCGGAACACGTCGCGGAACAGACCGACCCATTCGTGAAACGCCACCCGGATCGGGTTGAACGTCCCGATGTTGTGGACCAGCCCGTAGTCGACCTTCTCGCCCTCGAATTCCCGCACGAAGGTGCCGAACAGCTTGTCCCAGACGATGAAGACCCCCGCGTAGTTCGCATCGAGATAGCGCGCGTTGCGCCCGTGGTGAACGCGATGGTGCGAGGGCGTGTTCATCACCGCCTCGAACCAGCGGGGCAGTTTCCCGATCGCCTCGGTATGGATCCAGAACTGATAGA
>JAGRMS010000408.1:4496-8349 GCA_020441135.1 Pseudooceanicola sp. | reverse complement strand
GGATGCCCAGCGGGATCGACACCAGGTAGGCGATCAGCGTCGACCAGAGCCCCAGCGAGATCGACACCGGCATCTTCTCCAGCACCAGGTTGATGACGCTTTCCGACCGGAAGAAGCTTTGACCAAAGTCGAGGTGCATGTAGTTCCACAGCATCAGCAGGAAGCGTTGCAGCGGCGGCTTGTCAAAGCCGTATTCCTTTTCCAGCTGGGCGATATACTTCGGGTCCAGCCCGCGCGCGCCGATGTATTTCTCGTCACCGCCCGCGCCCGCGCCCAAGTCCGCCGCATCGCCGCCGCCGCCAGTGAAGCCGCCGAAGACATCGCCCTGGCCCTGCGCGCGGGCGATCGCCTGCTCAACCGGGCCGCCCGGCACGAACTGCACCAGCGCGAAGTTGACGACCATGATGCCGAGCAACGTGGGAATGATCAGCAGCAAGCGCCGCAGGATGTAGGCACCCATCGGGGCGTTACCTCAGCGCGCCGGCCGCCCGCAATGCCTCGGCCTTGGCCTGATCGTACCACCAGAAGTCGAGATAGCCGAGGTCATAGGGCGGCAGCGGTTCGGGGTGGTCGTACTGGTCGTAATAGGCCAGCCAGTAGGCGGGCTTGTACCAGACCGGGATCATGATGAACTCGTACCGCAGCGCCCGGTCGAGCGCGCGCAGCGTCGCCTGTTCCTCTTCCAGGCTTTCGGCGCGCAGCGAGGCGTCGATGATCCGGTCGATCAGCGGGCTGGCCAGCCCCGCCGGGTTGAACAGCGAATCGCCGCCGTCCGCCGGGGTGCCATACATCTGCGCCAGGCCCGTGCCGGTTCCCAGGAACGGGCGATAGAAGTCGAACACCAGGTCATAGTCGTTCTCGCGCTCGCGCAGGGTGTATTGCGCCGAGTCGACCTTTTCCAGGTTCGCCGTGATCCCCATCGTCTCGAGGTTGGCGACGAAATTCTCCATCACCGCGCTCAGCGTGCCCTCGTTCGACTTGTCGAACAGGAAGGTCAGCGACAGCAGCTCGCCCTTGTCGTTGCGCCGCTTGCCGTCGTTGCCGACGGGCCAGCCGGCCTCGTCCAGCAGCTTCATCGCGCTGCGCAGGTTGCGCCGGTCGCTGAGGCGGCTGGCGTCCGAGGTATGCGGCATCCGCGCCGGTTCGCTCAGCATGTCGGGCGGCACCAGGTCGCCCAGCGACTTCAGGAACTCCAGCTCGGCCCCTTCCGGCGGGCCCTCGGCCATGATCGGCGTGTCCTGCGAATAGGATGTGCGCTGCTTGAACAGCCCGTATTGCAGGCTCTCGTTCGTCCACTCGAAGTTGTAGGCCAGCGCCACCGCCTCGCGCAGGCGCTTGTCCTTCATGATGTCGCGGCGCAGGTTGAAGACGATGCCCGTCGCGGTCGCGGGCGTGCCGTCGGGCAGTTCGGTGCGGATCACCTGGCCGTCGGCGATCTTCGGGAAGTTGTAGTTCGATGCCCACTTCTTCGAATCGCCCTCGATCCGGAAGGTGTAGTCGCCTGCTTTGAACGCCTCGAAGGCCACGGTGTCGTCGCCGAAATACTCCACCCGGATCCGGTCGAAGTTGTTGCGGCCCTTGTTGATCGGCAGATCCTTGCCCCAGTAGTCCGGGTTCCGCTTGTAGACGATGCGGCGGTTCACGTTCACCGTCTCGATCATGTAGGGGCCGGACCCGGGCGAGGTTTCCAGCCGGCTTTCGTCCAGCCGCGCGCCGCTTTCCTCGTACCACTTCTTCGACCAGACCGGCACGCCGCCGACCTGGTCGATCAGGCTGCGCCGCGAGATGCCCTCGACGAAGCTGAACTTGATGGTGTGGTCGTCGATCACTTCCACCCCCTTCATCCGCGCCGACACGCCCGCACGATACGACGGCAGCCCCTGCTCGAGCAGCAGCTCGTGGCTGAACTTGACGTCGTGGGCGGTGACGGGAGTGCCGTCCGAGAACTTCGCCTCGGGCCGCATGTGGAAGATCACCCAGTTCTTGCCCTCGTCGTATTCCAGGCTTTCCGCCAGCAGGCCGTAGCCCTCGTCGTAGGTATCCGCGGGCTCGGACAGCAGGCTTTCGTACATGATCGTCGACAGATAGCCGCCGCGCCCCTTCACCGCGTAGGGGTTCATCGAATCGAACGTCCCAAGGCGCGAGATCGAAATCTCGCCGCCCTTCGGCGCGTCCGGGTTCACATAGTTGAAGTGCGCGAAGTCGGCGGGATAGGTCAGCTCGCCGTAGAAGGAGTAGCCGTGGGTCTTGATGACTTTTTCCTCGGCCCTTGCCGCGCCCGCGAGGGCAACCGCCGTGACCAGCATCAGCCCCCAGGCCAGCAGCCGCTGCACCGGTTCGGCCGCGCGAACGGCGGCGGCAGGGCGGGTCTGGGTCATCGTGCTCTCCTCCATCGGCGGGGACATCCTATCCCCGGATATGGTTAACGCTAGCTAAAGGCCCATCGTCCCAACATTCAAGTTGAGAAAATGTGATCCTTTCCCGGCGCATGGGCCAAAATGAAACGGGCCGCTGCACCGGCAGCGGCCCGCGAATACGCGTCAGGCGCGTAGGCGATCAGTTGGACATGCTCTGGATATAGGCGATCACGTCGGCGCGTTCCTCGATCTTCTTGAGGCCCGCAAAGCCCATCGCGGTGCCCGGAACCAGGGCCTTGGGGTTCTTCAGGAACTCCTGCAGATGCTCGGGCGTCCAGGTGCCTTCGACCGCCAGCATTGCCGGCGAGTAGTTGAACCCCGGCTCGGACGCGACATCGCGGCCCACCACGTTGTGCAGCGTCGGGCCGGTGCCATTGGCCCCCGCTTCCAGCTTGTGACAGGCGCCGCACTTCTTGAAGATATTCGCGCCTTTGGCCACGTCGGCAGCCGCCAGGATCGGGGCGAAATCGACCACTTCCGCAGCGCCTGCGCTTTCGGTCGCGCCAGTGTCGATCACATAGGCCTGCTCGCCATGCCCTTCGACATGGTAGACGATTTCCGCCACCCACTTGCCCAGCAGGAAGACCAGAAAGGCTCCGCAAAGCGCGGCCACTACCTTGGTAGACGTCATCGTATCCATTGGTCGCTTGTCCGTTTGATCCGTTTGGGCGGTTGTCTAAGCCTTCCCCTTGCCCGAGGCAAGGTATACAGACCGCGACCAATCGACCAGCCACAAGTTGTTGCAGGAAAATTGTGCCCATGACCAACCGTATCGCTTTCCAGGGAGAGCTTGGCGCCTACAGCCACGAAGCCTGCCGCGACGCCCGCCCGGACATGGAGCCGATGCCCTGCAAGACCTTCGAGGACGTGATCGCGGCGGTGCAGTCCGGCGAGGCCGATCTGGCGATGCTGCCGGTCGAGAATTCCACCTATGGCCGGGTCGCCGACATCCACCGCCTGCTGCCGGAAAGCGGGCTGCACATCGTGGGCGAGGCCTTCGTGCGCGTGCATATCTCGCTCATGGCGCTGCCGGGGGTGAAGGTGGAAGAGCTTGAAAGCGTGCGCGCCCACCTGGTGCTGCTGCCGCAGGCGAAGAGCTATCTCGCGCAATACGGCATCCGGGGCGAGGCCGCGCCCGACAGCGCCGGGGCCGCCGCCGAGATCGCCCGCGAGGGGCTGCGCACCGTCGGCGCGCTGGCCTCGGACCTGGCGGCCGAGATCAACGGCCTGACCATCCTCGCCCGCCATATCGAGGATCACGCCCACAACACCACCCGCTTCCTGATCATGTCGCGCGAAGCCGACCAGACCCGGCGCGGGGCGCACGGGATGATCACCACTTTCGTGTTCCAGGTCCGCAACATCCCCGCCGCGCTCTACAAGGCGATGGGCGGATTCGCGACCAACGGCATCAACATGACCAAGCTGGAAAGCTA
>JAGRMS010000408.1:0-4445 GCA_020441135.1 Pseudooceanicola sp. | reverse complement strand
CAGTTCTATGCCGATATCGAGGGCCACCCGGATGACGCGAACGTCCGCCTGGCGCTGGACGAACTGGCCTATTTCACCACCAACACCGAGATCCTCGGCGTCTACCCGGCGGCGATGGAACGCGGCTGACGCCGCGCCGCCCCCGTTCCGGGCGTGGCAACCGCGCTGTGCGCGATAGCGTGCCGCGCGGGGATATTTGGAGCAAAAGGAAGCAGCAGGCCCCTACGCCGCGTGCGCGCCGTCGCTCAAGGTCTTCACGAAGTCGAGGATCTCGGGCACCGGCTTGCCGGCCTCGATCTGCGCCACGATGGCGGACCCCACGACGGCCCCGTCGGCGACCGAGGCGATGGTGCGGGCGGTTTCCGGCGTGCGGATGCCGAAGCCGACGATGACCGGCAGGTCGCCCGCCGCCTTGATCCGCGCCACCTCGGGGCCGACGTCCGCCGCCTGCGCCTCGGCGGCACCGGTGATTCCGGTGATCGAGACGTAGTAGACGAAGCCCGAGGTGTTCTGCATCACCCGCGGCAGCCGCGCGTCGTCGGTGGTCGGCGTGGCGAGGCGGATGAAGTTCAGCCCGGCCTTCTGGGCGGGCAGGCAAAGCTCGTCATCCTCTTCGGGCGGCAGGTCGACCACGATCAGCCCGTCGATGCCGGCGTCGCTCGCCTGCTTGAGGAAGGTTTCGACGCCCCGCGAATAGATCGGGTTGTAATAGCCCATCAGCACGATCGGCGTCTTCTGGTCGGTGACGCGGAAGGCGCGCGCGAGGCCCAGCGTCTTGTCCAGCGTCATCCCCGCCTCCAGCGCGCGCTGCCCGGCCAGCTGGATCGTCGGCCCGTCCGCCATCGGATCGGTAAAGGGCAGGCCCAGCTCGATGATGTCGACGCCCGCGCCCGGCAGGCCCTTGACCAGTTCCAGCGAGGTATCGAAGTCGGGATCGCCCGCCATCACATAGGCGACGAAAGCCTTGCGCTTCTGCGCCTTGAGTTCGAGAAAGCGGGCGTCTATGCGGCTCATCCGGATGTCCTTGCGTCTGTCCGGACTGCATTGCCAGTTGCGCCGCGGGAAATCAATCCGCGCCGAGACTCACATCTTCCATTCGAACACCAGGAAGGGCGGCTGCTTCAGCCCGTTGAACTTGAGCTTGAGCCGCTTGTTGTTGCCGAGGTGGACCGAGGTGAACTTGTCGATCAGCTTGCCGGCCTTCTTTTCCAGCTCCTTGTTGTCCTTCTTGCCGTCGCCGGTCGATTTCAGATCGCGCATCAGGCGTTCGAACTTCTTGTTGAGCGTGTCCTGCTCGCGCATCAGCTGGTCGACGTATTCCTTCGACAGCTCGGTCAGGGATTTCTGCGTCTCGGGCGTCTTGCAGAGGTCGCAGGTCAGCGACACGTCCTCGAGGATATGGAAGGTCTTCTGGTTCTTCTTGCCGAAGAGGGTAAGCTCCAGCTGGAAGGGTTTGATCTCGTCGTCGGGCATGACTAGGTCTCCGGGGGATTGGGACAGACACTTCGACTTCGCGGCGGGAATGCGCCGTGGTGCCATCCTACACCCGGTGGCCGCGCCCGGGTGTGACCCAGTTCACATCAGCTCCACCCGACGTCGCCGAGGAAGATGTAGCCTGCCCCGTAGATCGTCTTGATCAGCCGCGGGTTCTTCGGATCCTCGCGCAGCTTGGTGCGCAGGCGCGAGATGCGCACGTCCATCGCCCGGTCGAAACTCTCGCCCGCCGCGCCGCCGAGGCTCTCCTGCATCTGCTGGCGCGAGATCAGGCGCTTGGGGCTTTCGAGGAACAGCCGCAGCACTTCGCCCTCGGCGTGGCTGAACGGGGTTTCCGCCCCACTTTCGTCCTCCAGCGCATAGCGGTCGAAATGCGCGGTCCAGCCGTTGAAGCGCGCCGTGTTGCCGGTGGGCGCTGCGGGCCGCGACGAGCGGATGCGCGCGCGGATGCGGGCAACCACCTCGGCGGGCTCGAAGGGTTTGGTGATGTAGTCGTCGGCGCCAAGCTCCAGCCCGGTGATCCGGTCCTGCACCTGTGCCCGGCCCGAGATGATGATGACCGCTGCGCCCCGCTCCAGCGCCAGGCGATGCACCAGCGCGAGGCCGTCTGTGTCGGGGAGCGACAGGTCGACCAGGCAGACGTCCGGCGCGACGCGGTTCAACGCGGCCTCGAACTCCCGCGCGCGGGCGAAGGACTGGGTGCGGAACCCCGCCCCTTCCAGCACCTCGGTCAGCATCTGGCGGATCTCGGCCTCGTCGTCGAGGATGGTGACAAGCGGCGCGGTCATGAAGGCCACCACAGACGGAAGATCCCCTCCCTGGCCCTCCCCCTTGCAGGGGGAGGGAATTGCGCCACGTTCGACGCGATGCGCCCCACTCCCCCTGCAAGGGGGAGGGCCAGGGAGGGGGTGCCCACATGGCATAAGGGCGAGTGCGCCGTCATTCCGCCGCCCTCGGGCGCAGCAGCGCCGCCAGCTGTTCGGCCCCGAAGGGTTTCTGCAACACCGCCGCCCGCGCCCGCGCGGCGCGGTGCAGCGGGTGCGTCTCGGACAGCGAAGTCATCAGCACGCAGGGCACACCCGTGCCCTGAACCCGGTCGAGCAGGTCCAGCCCCGTCCCCGTCCCCGCCAGCTGGATGTCCGACAGCACCAGCGCGATATCGGGAATATCCGCCGCGATCGCCGCCGCCTCGTCGGCCGAGGTCGCCTCGATCACCGACAGGCCCAGCCCCACCAGCATCTCGCGGAACAACGCCCGCAACGCCTCGCTGTCCTCCACCAGCAGCGCCAGCCCGCCCGCGCCCGAGGGCGCGACGCGGTAGGGCAGGCGCAGCGTCACCGCCGCCCCGGTCGCGGTATTGGCCAGCCGCAGGTCGCCCCCGGCCAGCTTGGCCATGTCGTAGACCATCGACAGCCCGAGCCCCGAGCCTTCGCCGCCCTTGGTGGTAAAGAACGGCTCCGTCGCCCGCGCCAGCGCGTCCGGGGCAAAGCCCGGGCCGGTATCCGTCACCGTCAGGTCCAGCCAGGTCTGCCCCACGACCTGCGCCAGCAGGGTGATCTGTCCCGAAGTCCCGCAGGCATCCCGCGCGTTCAGGATCAGGTTCAGCAGCGCATCCTGCACCATGCCGGGGTCCAGCATCAGCGCCCCGTCCGGCGTGGTGTCGATCAGCGAGAAGCCGACCTCTCGCGGCAGGCTGGGCGTCGCCAGCAGGTTCAGGTCGGCCAGCAGCCCATGCACATCCGTCGCCTGCGGCCGCAGCGTGCGGTTGCCGGTCATGTCGGCGATCCGGTTCAGCAGCCGCCCGCCCCGCCGCGCCGTCGCCTGGGTCGCCGCCACCAGCTCCGCCGCCTCGCCCGGCAGGGCCATGTTCTCCAGCTTCGACAGCATCCCGAGGATGATCGTCAAAAGGTTTGAAAAGTCATGCGCCAGCCCGCTGGTCAGCTGCGCCGCCAGCGCCCGCCGCCTTGTCTGTTGCAGCGCCGCCCGGGCCTGCGTCTCTTCCGTCACGTCCATCGACAGGATATAGACCCCGCCCGTCCCGTCCGGCGTCAGCGCCACCCGGATCCGGCGGCTGGCGGTGTTCTCGGTGAACTCGAAGGTCGCTCCCTCGCCGCCATAGGCTGCCGCCATGTGCGGGGCGATTTTGCCGAAGTTGGCCGGCCCCAGCACTGCGTCGATGGGCCGTCCCACGATATCCGAGGGCGAGCCCGGGATCACCGAGGACAGCCGCCGGTTGGAGTAGAGATACCGCCCGCTGGCATCGACATGCGAGATATGGGCCGGCATCATCTCGGCGGTCATCCGGGCGCGCGCCTCCATCTCGGTCAGGTGGCGCTTGGCCTCTTCCAGCGCCGTCACGGTCGCCGCCAGCGCCCGGTTGGTGGCGGAGAGCTCCTCGGTATGGGCAACCAGCTGTCCGGTCAGCTCTTCCGACCGCGCGCGCAGCAACGTCTCGACCCGCTTGGTGCGGGTGATGTCGGTATAGACGGTGATCCAGCCGCCCTGCGGCAGGGGCGAGCCCTCGACCGAGATGCTGCGCCCGTTCGACCGGCTGCGCTCCATGTAATGCGGCTCGAAGGCGAGGGCCTGCTCGACGCGGACCTGCACGAAGGCCTCGACGTCGTCGACGGGGCCGTATTCGCCGGTCACGGCAAGGTGCCGGATGGTGTCCTCGAAATGCGCGCCGGGTGTCACCAGCGCCTCGGGCAGATTGAACATGGTGCGGAAGGGGGCGTTGCAGATCACCAGCCGCAGGTCGCGGTCATAGATCGACAGGGCCTGCCCGATCAGGTTCAGGCCCGCTGCCATCATCGCCTGCTTCTGCCGTTCGCCTGTGGCCATGGGGCGGAATCTACTTTGTAAAACAGGATTGGACCAGAGGGCGAGCACCCGACCGCTGTACCCCGATCCGCGCCGGGCGAGCGCCAGACCGGTGGGCCGGTCCGGCGCTC
>JAGRMS010000407.1 GCA_020441135.1 Pseudooceanicola sp. | reverse complement strand
CCAGCATGATCGGAATGCCGTTGCGGATCGGATAGGCCAGCCGCGCGGGACGCGAGATCAGCTCCATCCGCTCGGCATCGAAATCGAGCGAGGTATGGCTTTGCGGGCAGACCAGCGCCTCGAGCATCCGGCGGTCGAAGCTGGCCGGGGTGTCGTCGTTCATTGCCAGACCTCCTTGCCGGGTTCGCCGCCGTGCAGGGCGAATTCGATCAGCGTCACCAGCGTCTCGCGCCGGGTCGGCAGCGAGGGCGCTTCCAGCAGCGCCTGCTTGTCCTCGGGGCTGAAGTCCAGCAGCATCGACAGCGAGTTGATCAGCAATTCGTCGTCCGCTTCTTTCAGCGTGTCCCAGTCGGTGCTCATGCCCTTGCGCTCGAACAGCAGGCGCAGGGCCGACAGGAAGGCGTCGCGGTTCAGGCCCGGATCGGTTTCCGTGCGGCCCAGATCCTTGCCAAAGCCGTCCCAGGACACTTCGCAGCGGCGGTAGGGCGCGAAACACTCGACCTCGCGCGTGACGCGGAACCGGGACTGGCCCGCGAGGGTGATCATGTAGCGGCCGTCCTCGGTTTCCGAGAATTGCGAGACGCGGCCCGCGCAGCCGATGGCGTGCAGGTTGTCCTCGCTCGCCGGGCGCGGGTTCGGCTGGATCATCCCGATCAGACGGTGCGGCGTCTTCAGCACGTCTTCGAGCATCTGCAGGTAGCGCGGCTCGAAGATGTGCAGCGGCAGGCGGGCGCGCGGCAGCAGCAAGGCCCCCGGAAGGGGAAACACCGCAATCGAGTCGGGCAGGTCCGCAGGTTTCAGCATACCCGGCAACCTAGCGCACCCGGACGCTCAGGCAAATATCATCGAGCTCAGTTTGCGGCGCCCGGCCAGCACCACCGGATCGTTCGGTTTCAGCGCGTCGAAGATGGTGAAAAGCTGCTTTTTCGCGGCCCCGTCGTTCCATTCGCGGTCGCGCCGGAACAGGTCGAGAAGCTGGTCCACCGCCTCGCCCACCTGGCCCGAGGCATGCAGCGCCAGGGCCAGGTCGAAGCGCGCCTGGAGGTCTTTCGGGTCGGACTCGACCTTTGCCATCAGTTCGGCCACCGGACCGGCGTTCGACGCCTGCCGCGCCAGTTCGATCTGTGCGTGGGCGGCTTCGAGTTCGGCCATCTGTGAGATCTTCGCGGGCGCGCCGTTCAGGATCGCTTCGGCCTTGTCGAGTTCGCCCAGCGCCACATGGGCGCGGACCAGACCGCCATAGGCGGCGGCGTTCTCGGGCTCTTCGCCGAGGATCGCGGCGAAGATCTCGGCGGCGTCAACGGCCGCGCCCTCTTCCAGCATCTGCTCGGCCGTGGCGATGGCCTCGGCCAGTTCCTCGCCCGGGGCCGCGCCGCCGCCGGCCTTGGCCACGCGGTCGATGAAGGCCTTGACCTCGGACGCGGGAACCGCGCCCTGGAAACCGTCGATGGGCTGGCCGTTGTGGAAGGCGTAGACCGTCGGGATCGACTGGATGCGCAGCTGACCGGCGATGTTCTGGGCGTTGTCGACGTTCACCTTGACCATCTTCACCGCGCCCTTGGCGGCGCGCACGGCGTCTTCCAGCATGGGCCCAAGCGTCTTGCAGGGGCCGCACCAGGGCGCCCAGAAGTCCACCACCACCGGCACCTCGCGCGAGGCTTCGATGACGTCGGCCATGAAGGTGGCCTCGGTCGTATCCTTGATCAGGTCGGCGCCGGTCGCGGCGCTCAGGTTCAGGTCCATCGTGTCCACCCGTCTGACAGGTTCAGTGTTGTCCTTCATATGTGCGGCAGGCGCCCGGATGTCAAAGGCCGTCAGCCGGGGTGCGGCAGGCTGACCCCGTATACACGCTGCGCGGTGCCGTTGCAGACCGCGCGTTGCTCGTCTTCCGACAGGTCGGCGATCAGGGCGCGAAAGGCGGCGATCCATTCGGGGAGCGAGGCGCATTTGTCCACCACCGGCCAGTCGCTGCCCCAGAGGCAGCGGTCGGGGCCGAAGCAGTCGATGACATGGCGGACATAGGGGCGGATCGCTTCCTCGGTCGCGTTGGCAGGGTCACAGTAGGCCATCACGCCCGACAGCTTGGCGACCAGGTTGCCGCGTTCCGACAGGTCGCGGGTGTGGGCGCGCCAGGGGTCCAGCCCGCCGCCCGCGATGTCGGGCACGCCGCAGTGGTCGAGGATGAAGCGCGTGTTCGGGCAGGCATCGGCCAGCGCCGCCGCCAGCGGCAGCTGGTCGGCGCGCATGACGATGTCGAAGGTCAGGTTCCGCTTGCCCAGTTGCGCGACATTGGCGCGGAAACCGGCGCCCTGCGACACCGCGTCGGGCACCTCGTGCAGGATGCGGCGCAGGCCGACAACGGGCAGGTCGGCGAGTTCGTCCAGCCAGGCGTCGAAGCCGTCCTGCTCGGGCCGGCAGGCGGCGACCATGCCAAGGATGCCGCTGCCCGGCTGCCGCGCCAGCGCCGCGACCAGTCGGGTTTCGCGTTCATGGTCGTCGGCGTCGACCTCCATGAACAGCGTGCCCCCGATGCCGCGCCCGGCGGTCAGGGCCTGGTAATCCTCCAGCGTGAACCCCTTGCCACACAGGGCCGGGACGCCGTCGACCCAGGCATAGGCCAGCCGGTCGGGATAGATCAGGTGCTGATGCGTGTCGAGCAGGGGGATCATGGGCGGGCTCCTCTTGCGCCGGAGCTTAGGGGGATTCGGGCCGTGGTTGAACCTCAGATCAGCGCGGGCAGGAACAGGATCAGCGCGGGGGCCAGCACGGCGATCAGCACGACGACAAGGTCGGCGGCGAGGAAGGGGATCACGCCCCGGAAGATCTGTGCCGTGGTGACGTATTCGCTGGCGACGTTGCGGATGACGAAGACGTTGAGGCCGACGGGCGGGGTGATCATGCCGATTTCCAAGAGCTTCACCGCCAGCACGCCGAACCAGACCAGGTCGATGCCCTGCGCGCGGAAGATCGGCAGCAGCACGGGCAGGGTGACGAGCATGGCGCCGAAGGGTTCCATGAACATGCCGAGGACCAGGTAGAGCACGACCACCAGCAGCATCAGCTGGTAATAGGTCAGTTCGGCCCCGCTGACGAACGACGAGATGGTGCCCGACAGGCCCGTCAGCCCGAGGAAACGGGTGAACATCGACGCGCCGACGCCGATGATCAGCAGAGAGGCGGAGGACATCAGCGCCTCGAGCAGCGAGGTCTTGAGGATCGCATAGGTCAGGCGGCGCTTGACGGCGGCGATGACCAGCGCGCCGACGGCGCCGACGGCCCCGGCCTCGGTCGCGGTGAAGGTGCCGCTGAACAACCCGCCGAAGACCACGCCCATCAGCAGCAGGACGGGCCAGACATTGGCGATCGCCTGAAGCGCGGTGATCTGCACGTCGTCCAGCGGGCGGGGCGGAACGATGTCGGGGCGCAGCCAGCACAGCAGCAGGACGACAACGCAGTAGAGCAGCGCCGTCAGGATGCCGATGGTGACGCCGCCCATGAAGACCTTGATGACCGAGGTTTCGGCAAAGACGCCGTAGACGATCATGAGGATCGAGGGCGGGATCAGCGCGCCGATGGTGCCGCCCGCTGCAACGGCTCCGGTGGCGAAGCTTGGCGCATAGCCCGCCTTGACCATCTCGGGCACCGCGATCCGCCCCATCGCGGCGGCGGTGGCGAGCGAGCTTCCGCAAACGGCGGCGAACCCCGAACAGGCGAAAACGGACGAGATGGCGAGCGCGCCGGGAACGCGGCGCAGCACCGCCTTGGCGGCGTCGAACAGTCCCCCGGTGAGGCCGGAGTGATAGGACACGAAGCCCATCAGCAGGAAGACGGGAACCGCCGAAAGCGTCCAGTTAGAGACAAATGACACGGGCGTGTTGGCGAGGATGCCGATGGCCGGGGTCAGCCCCAGCAGGAAGGCGACGCCCGAGAAGGACACGAAGATCAGCGCCAGCGCCACCGGCACGCGGATCGCCAGCAGGACGAACAGCAGGATGACGCCGTAGACGCCGGTGATGACACTCATGAGGCGGCGGCTTTCGGCAGTGGCGCGTAGAGCCGCGTCAGCGTCACGCTGGCCGCCAGCACGAAGCCCAGCGGCGGCAGGAAGAAGGCGGGCCAGGTCGGGATCGACAGGCTTTGCGCCATGACGAAGGTGCCTGCCTTGTAGGCCTTGACGGCATCCAGCAGCGTGACCCAGGCCAGCAGCAGGTAGATGCCGGTGGACAGGAGCGCGACCACCCGGTCGGACAGCCACAGCAGGCGGGGCCCGAGGAAGCCGTCCAGCAGTTCGACGTTCACCATGCCGCCCGACTTCTCGACCCAGGCCAGCGGAATGAAGGCCAGCGCGACCATGTAGTAGTTCGTGACGATCTCGTAGGTCGCGGGCACCGGCTGGTTGATGGCATTGCGCAGGGTCACATCCGTCATGATGTGGACCATCAGCGCAAGGATGGCGAGCGAGCCGATCAGGGCCAGCAGCCCCAGCCCGGCCTCGCGCAACTTGTAGATCATGGCATCACCGTTTCGCGGGGAGCCGGCGGCCCCGTGAGAACCGCCGGAGAGGGGTCAGCCGCCGTAGGTGGCGACGTCGACCTTGGACCAGACCTCGTCATAGACGCGCTGGGCCATCTTTGCCGGATCGTTGTTCACCTCGGCCGCAATCGCCTCCCACTTGGCCGCGATCTTGAGGAAGGCCTGGATCTGCTCGGGCGCATCCGCGATGCCGAACTGCGACTGGCTGTAGGTGCCCGCCGTCTCGATATCCGCCTGGATGAAGGACTTGATCGCCTCGACCAGGCTCGGGTCGGCGTCGAGGAACTCGATATTCGCCTTCTTCGCCGCGCCTTCGGCGATATCCGGGATCTCGAACCCCCAGCGGTTGGTGAAATCCGCGTTCGCCCGGTTCGCCGCCCGCACCATCGCGGACCGGTCCTCGGGCGACAGGCTGTCCCAGGTCGGCTTGGCCACGGTGAAGTTGGACGTGGACATGTAAAGGCCGATCGGCACATGGGTGATGTATTTCGCCACCTCGACCAGCCGGAAGGCCAGCAGGTCGCCGACCGAGGCCATCGTGCCGTCGATGGTGCCCGCGTTCATCGCCTCGAACTGGTCGAAGACCGACATCTGCACCGGCACCGCGCCGAAATGTTCGGCCAGCCGCGCCCAGGGCGCGCCGCCCGACCGCAGGCGCAGGCCCTTCAGGTCGTCCGCCGTCTTCACCGGCTTGGTCGAGATGAACTCGTAGACGTCCGACGCCCCGGCGCCGAGGAAGACGAAGCCCAGCTTCTTCATCTCGTCCTGGCAGGGCGCGCAATTCACGATGAACTCGGTCATCGCCGCGCCCATCGCGTGCGGGTTGGTCCCGGTCAGCGACAGCTGCCCCGTGACCGACATCATCGGCAGGTCGGCAGGGAAGTAGAGCGGCAGCAGGTTGCCGACCTCGGCCACCTGGCTTTGCAGCGCGTCCTTCATCTGGGTCAGGTTCACCACCTCGGGCCCCAGGATCGCCGCCGTCAGCCTGCCTTCGGACTCTTCCGGCAGATACTTGGCGAAGTTGGTGTACATCGTGCCATTCGCCGGATGCGGCGGCGGCGCGGCGGGGGCGGTGCGCAGTTCGCGCGCATCGGCCACGGTCATCGTCAGCGCGGCGGCCAGCGCCACCCCGCTCATTCTCAGAAATGCCTTCATCGTTCTCCTCCCCAGTTGAACTCAGAGGCCAAGCAACCTCTGCGCATTGTCTTTCAGGATCAGCGGCTTCACCTCGTCGCGGAAACCGGCATTCTCGAAGTCGGCCAGCCAGCGGTCCGGCGTGATCGCCGGCCAGTCCGAGCCGAACAGCATCTTCTTCTTCAGCAGCGAGTTGGCGTATCGCACGAGGATTTCCGGGAAATACTTTGGGCTCCAGCCGCTGAGGTCGATGTAGACGTTGGGCTTGTGCTGGCAGACCGCCAGCGCCTCTTCCTGCCAGGGGAAGGAGGGGTGGGCGAGGATGATCCGCAGGTCGGGAAACTCGGCCGCCACGTCGTCGAGCGCCATCGGGTTCGAATACTTGAGCTTCATCCCCATGCCGCCGCGCATCCCCGATCCGACGCCGGTCTGGCCGGTGTGGAACA
>JAGRMS010000047.1 GCA_020441135.1 Pseudooceanicola sp. | reverse complement strand
CGCCGCGCCGCCGCCCTCGACGATGCCGCGCGCGACGCCGCGGCCCGGGAAGAGGTGTCCCGCCGCACGATGATCGACACTCAGCGCCGCGTCGTCGATGCCCTTCGGGACAGTCTCAAGACGCTGCGGAACAGCGACCTCGGCGTGCGGATCCGCGCCGACCTCGGCGCGGACTACGCCGAGTTGCGCGATGACTTCAACACTGCGATGGAAACGCTCG
The DNA here is from genome assembly GCA_020441135.1 of Pseudooceanicola sp. Taxonomy (GTDB): domain Bacteria; phylum Pseudomonadota; class Alphaproteobacteria; order Rhodobacterales; family Rhodobacteraceae; genus Seohaeicola_A. The sequence continues at coordinate 2,896 of JAGRMS010000047.1, read as the reverse complement.
GCCGCGCGATCGAGGTCGTCCAGGACAGCGCGGGCCTGATCGGGTCCGAGGCATCGGCCCTGGTTCAGGCGGCAGGTGATATGTCGCGCCGCACCGAATCCCAGGCGGCTGCGCTGGCCGAAATCTCGGGCAATGTGACTAGGCTGTCGGAATCCGTCCAGACCACGGCCAGCTCCGTGCGCGAGGCTCGCGGCGAGGCCGACGCCACCGAAAGCGAGGCCGCGAAGAGCGCGGAACTCGTCGGTCGCGCGGTCCAGGCGATGACCGCCATTGAAACCTCGTCGAACCAGATCCGCAGCATTGTCGGGGTCATCGACGAAATATCGTTCCAAACCAATCTCCTGGCCTTGAACGCCGGAGAGGAGGCCGCCCGTGCCGGCGAGAGCGGCAAGGGCTTCGCCGTGGTGGCCTCGGAAGTGCGCAGCCTGGCCCAGCGATCCGCCGAGGCCGCACAGGAGATCAAGACCCTGATCGCGGACAGCGACCGTCGCGTGGGCGAGGGCGTTGGCCTGGTGCGCCAGACCACCGCCGCCAACGAAGCCGTCATGACTGCCGTCGATGGCATCGTCCAGCGAATCGTCGCAATCGTCGCGAGCACGGACAAGCAGAGCCTGGCCCTTGGCGAGATCAACGATGCCTTGACGCGGCTCGACACCGTCACCCAGCGAAATGCCGCGATGTTCGAAGAGACCTCGGCTGCCAGCGACAAGCTGCTGCAAGGGACAACGCGGCTCAATCAGGCCATCGGGCGCTTTGTCGTCTCTGGCGGCAGTGGCCGAGCCGAGACCCGCGCGGCGTGACCCATACGGACCGAAAACGAAAAAGCCCCGCTTGACGGCGGGGCCTTTCGACTTGATCGAGCTGTCACTCAGGCCGCCGTTGCAGCCTTGGCGATTTCCTTCTTCAGTTTCAGCGCGCGGGGCGACAACTCGTCGTCCTTGGCCTTGGCGAGGAAAGCGTCGATGCCGCCGCGATGATCGACGCTGCGCAGAGCGGCGGCCGAAACTTTCAGCTTGACGATGCGGCCCAGCGCCTCGGACACCAGCGTCACCTCGTTCAGGTTCGGCAGGAACCGGCGGCGGGTCTTGTTGTTGGCGTGGCTCACATTGTTGCCCGACATCGGGCCCTTGCCGGTCAGTTCGCAGACGCGCGACATGATAGTGTCCTCTCGGGTCTTCCCGGGGCCTGCGGGCCCCGATGCAATGGATAAAGGCGCCGCCATCGGCCGCGCCCGGAATTCGGTCCGCAGCCTTTAGGGGGAATCGCGCGAAGGGTCAAGGGGGCGCCGCGCCGTCTGTCCGGTCTTAGCGGGCACAATACGTTGGCGAACTCGCTCAGGCGCTGAGATGGAATAGACCCCTTGCCAAATATCGCCCGGGGGAGGCGAGCGAATGCAGACAGGGCAGAGTCCCCAGCCTCATGGCCGGTCAATCCGACTCGAGCTTGGCTAGCACTGCCGCCGCGGCCGCGCCGGGCTCGATGGCGCCGCGCGCGACCTCTTCACCCAGCCGCGCGATCAGCGCGCGCGCCTCGGGCGACTCGAGCCGTGCGAGCAGCGCGTGGCGCACCTCCGCGACGAACCAGCCCTGCGCCTGTTCGGCCCGCCGCCGGTCCCAGTGACCGTTCTCGCGCCGCCAGTCGGCCAGCGCCTGCATCTCGGTCCATGCGGCATCCAGCCCGGACACTTCAATTGCCGAGACGGTCATCGCCTTGGGAAAGCCTTCGGGATCCTGCGCCCGTTTGCGCAACAGTCGCAGCGCACCGGAATAATCCGCGCAGGTCCGCATTGCCTTGGGTTTCAGTTCGCCATCCGCCTTATTCACCAGGATCAGATCGGCCATCTCCATGATACCGCGCTTGACCCCTTGCAGTTCGTCGCCCCCTGCCGGGGCCAGCAGCAGCAGGAAAAGGTCCGACACCTCGGCCACCAGCGTCTCGGATTGTCCAACGCCCACCGTCTCGATCAGCACGACGTCGAACCCCGCCGCCTCGCAAAGTGTCACCGCCTCGCGGGTGCGGCGCGCCACGCCGCCGAGTTGCGTTTGGCTGGGCGAGGGTCGGATGTAGGCGTTCGGGTCGCGCGACAAGCGTTCCATCCGGGTCTTGTCCCCGAGGATCGAGCCGCCAGAGCGCGCGCTGGAAGGATCGACCGCCAGCACTGCGACGCGCAGGCCTCGGTGGGTCAACATCAACCCGAAAGCTTCGATGAAGGTCGATTTGCCAACCCCTGGCGTGCCCGACAGCCCGACGCGCAGCGCTTGCCGCCCCGCCTGCGCCAGCCGTGCCAGCAGGGCCTGCGCCATCTGCCGGTGATCGGCCCGCGCGCTTTCCACCAGCGTGATCGCGCGCGCCAGCGCCCGGCGGTCGCCGGCCAGGATGCATTTCGCAGTCGTCTCGATGTCCATGCGCCGCCCGCCCTTGGTCGGGGTTTAGATGCCGCGCTGGCCTGCGCTTGTCCAGACCGCCGCGAAAGCGGGCTTCCCGCGGGGCAGCCATCCCGCCAACCGCCGATTGACGATTGCAAAGCGCAGCGATTTCCGCCCTAGTAGTCGCTTAAAGACCGCCCTCAAGGACTACCCGTGCCCGATCCCACGCCCGTCATCGAGATCCGTAACCTGCACAAGAGCTATGGCAGCCTCGACGTGCTGAAGGGTGTCGACATCACCGCCCCGGCAGGCCACGTCGTGTCGCTGATTGGCTCTTCGGGTTCCGGCAAGTCCACGCTGCTGCGCTGCGCCAATCTCCTGGAAGACAGCCAGATGGGCGAAATCCTTTTCAAGGGCGAACCTGTCCGCTGGAAAGGCACCGGCCACGCCCGCCGCCCGGCGGATGCGAAACAGGTGCTGCGCATCCGCACCAACCTGTCGATGGTGTTCCAGCAGTTCAATCTCTGGTC
>JAGRMS010000406.1 GCA_020441135.1 Pseudooceanicola sp. | reverse complement strand
GAGGTCTTGCCGTGGTCGACGTGGCCCATCACCGTGATGACCGGCGGACGCGACACCAGATCCTTCTCGTCGTCCTCGACCTGGGCGATGACATCCTCGACGTCGGCATCCGACACGCGCACGACGCGGTGGCCGAATTCCTCGACGATCAGTTCCGCGGTATCGGCGTCGATGGTCTGGTTCTGCGTGACCATCATGCCGTTCTGCATCAGCGCCTTGACCACCGCGCCGACGCGCTCGGCCATGCGGTTGGCCAGTTCGCTGACCACGATCGCCTCGGGCACCTGCACGTCGCGCACGATCTTGTCGCGTTCGGCATTGCCGCCCATCGCCTTCTGACGCGCGCGTTCCTGCTTGCGCTTCATCGCGGCCATCGAGCGTTGCCGCCCGCCCTCGCCGCCGGTCAGCGCCTCGTTCAGGGTCAGCTTGCCCGAGCGGCGGCCGTCGTCGCGGCCCTTGTTGCGCGCGTTGCGGTCGGCGTCGCGTTCCAGGTCCACCTTGCGCGGATTGGCCGGCGCGGCGGCGGGACGCGTCCCGCGCGACGTTGCATCGCCCTCGGTGCGCGGCGCGGCCGGGGCTGCCTTGGCCGCGGGGGCGGCGGCACGTTCGGCGGCGACCTCGGCCAGCTTGCGCTGACGCTCTTCCTCGTCCGCCTTGGCCTTCAGCGCCTCTTCGCGCTCGCGATCCTCGCGCTCCTTCGCCTCCATCTCGGCGCGGCGGCGCTCGCGTTCTTCCTCGCGGGCCTTCTCCTCGGCCTCGCGTTCGGCGGCCTCGTCGGCCTCGCGCGCGCGCGCTGCCTGCACCGCCTTCAGGCGGCGTTCCATTTCGGCGTCGGTGATCCCGGCAGGGCGGCGCGACGGATCGCCGACGGCACCCGAGGGCGCACCTGCGACGGGCTTGGCGCCGCCGGGCTTGGGCACGACCACCCGCTTGCGCTTGGTTTCCACGACGACATTCTTGGTCCGCCCGTGGCTGAAGCTCTGCTTCACGTTCCCCGGACGGGAACCAGGACCACGCAAACCCAATGTCTTCTTGCCGTCAGAATCGTTCATACGGATACTTTTCCTTCCGGGCGGCCCCTGCCGCCCTGCATTTCGCGCAACCCACGCAGGCGTTGCGCCTCCTCTACAACACGCGGCGCGAGTCCACCAGAGGCGAGCGCCGCATGTATCACAGTTTGGCGGCCAAAGGCCATGCCCAGTTCATCCGCCGTGAGACAGCCGATATAGCTGCCGAAATGCGGGGTGCTCAGCTTGGACTTGCCGCGACCCGACCCATCCAGGGCCTGGATCAGCACCACCGCCTCTTCCTTGTCGAGCCAGCTCTTCACCTTCTCGTAGCCCGCCACCGCCTCGCCCGACTTGCGCGCGAGGCTCAGCAGTTCAACCAGGCGGCGCAGCAGCTGCCGCTCCACCTCGTCGGTCAGCCCGTCGGGCACCGTGACCGGCGCCTTGAGGCCGCGGGCGAAGAGCTTCTTCGCCACCGCCTTGTCGATCGCCGCCCGGTCGGCAGCAACCCAGACGCCCCGGCCCGGCAGCTTGCCCGCCACGTCGGGCACCACCTGGCCCTCGGGCCCGGCAACAAAGCGCACCAGCCCGTTCTTCGGCTGGACCTCGCCGGTGACGATGCACTTGCGCTCGGAAGCGCCGTCACGGATCTTTTCGGCGCCCCCTCGCGTCATGGCGGTCAGGCGGGGCTCAGGCCCCGGCCTCCTCGTCGTCTTCGGCGGCGGCGTCGTCTTCCGCTTCGGCTTCCAGCTCGTCCGGGTCGACCCAGCCCAGCAGGATGCGGGCGGTCATCACCATGTTCTGCGCCTCTTCCAGGCTCACGTCGAAGGGCTCCAGCAGGCCCTCGTCCTTGACCCGCTCGCCGTTCACCGTGGTCCAGCCGCCGGCCAGTTCCCAGTCGGCGCAGGTGGCGAAGTCTTCCAGCGTCTTCACGCCGTCCTTGGCCAGCGCCTCGATCATCTGGGGGGTCAGCCCCTCGAATTCAACCAGGCTGTCCTCGACGCCCAGCGCACGCGCGTTCTCCAGCGCGGCCTTGTTCTGCGCCTCGAGGTAGTCGCGGGCGCGGGCCTGGAGCTCTGCCGCGGTGCTGTCGTCGACGCCTTCGATCACCAGCAGCTCGTCAAGCTCGACATAGGCGACCTCTTCCAGGTTGGTGAAGCCCTCGGCCACCAGCAACTGGGCGAAGAATTCGTCGAGGTCCAGCGTGTCCATGAACAGCCTGGTGCGGTTCTCGAACTCGGCCTGGCGGCGCTTGGATTCTTCCTCTTCGGTCATGATGTCGATGTCGAGGCCGGTCAGCTGGCTGGCCAGCCGCACGTTCTGGCCGCGTCGCCCGATGGCGAGCGAGAGCTGCTCTTCGGGCACCACGACCTCGATCCGCTCGGCATCCTCGTCGAGCACCACCTTGGTGACTTCGGCGGGTTGCAGCGCGTTGACGAGGAAGGTCGGCACGTCCTGGTTCCACGGGATGATGTCGATCTT
>JAGRMS010000405.1 GCA_020441135.1 Pseudooceanicola sp. | reverse complement strand
ACCGCTGGGGCATCCAGGAGGTCTACGGGATGCACAACTGGCCGGGCAAGCCGGTCGGCAGCTTCGCGATCCGCACGGGCGCCTTCTTCGCGGCGACCGACGTCTTCGACATCACCTTCGAGGGCAAGGGCGGTCACGCCGCCAAGCCGCACGAGACGGTCGATACCACGGTGATGGCGGCGCAGGCGGTGCTGGCGCTTCAGACCATCGCGTCGCGCAACGCCGATCCGATCGACAAGGTGGTGGTCTCGGTCACGTCCTTTGAAACCTCGTCCAAGGCGTTCAACGTGATCCCGCAGAAGGTCGCGATGAAGGGCACGGTGCGCACGATGAGCGCCGAGATGCGCGACCTGGCCGAGAAGCGTATCGGCGAGATCTGCGCCGGGATCGCCGCGACCTTCGGCGGCACGGCGGAGGTGCGCTACCAGCGGAACTATCCGGTGATGGTCAACCACGAGGAACAGACCGAGTTCGCGGCGGAAGTGGCGCGCTCCGTCTCGGGCGGCTGCGAGGAAGCGCCGCTGGTCATGGGCGGCGAGGACTTCGCCTTTATGCTGGAAGAGCGTCCCGGCGCCTATATCCTTGTCGGCAACGGCGATACCGCGATGGTTCACCACCCGATGTACAACTTCAACGACGATGCGATCCCGGCGGGTTGTTCCTGGTGGGCCGAGATCGTCGAACGCCGGATGCCGACCGCCTAACGTCCGAGGTCCAGCGCCGACACAAGCTGGTCGGCGATGGACTCCAATGCCGCGCGCCCGTCCGCCGCGAACCGGCGGGCGGCGTCGCGGGTCTCCGACAGGGAGGCCGGATCGCGCAGCAGAATCGCGACGTGGCGCGACAGGCTTTCGGCATCCGTGACGGCAATCGCCGCGCCGGTCTCGTAAAGCGGCGCGAAAGTCTCGGCGAAGTTGTCGACGTGCGGGCCGTAGAGAATGGCACAGCCCGCCTGCGCCGGTTCGAACGGGTTGTGCCCGCCGATCGGCAAGAGCGACCCGCCAAGGAACACGATGGGCGCGGCGGCGTACCATGTGCCGGTCTCGCCCAGCGTGTCGGCCAGGTAGACCTGCGCGCTGCCCGGCCATTCGCCGGTGCTGCGCCGCGTCATGCTCAGGCCCGCCTGCTCGATCAGGCGGATCACCTCCTCCGCCCGTTCTGGATGGCGGGGCACCAGCAGCAGGCAGAGGTCAGGCAACTCCTGCAAGAGGGTCCGATGCGCCGCCAGAACGATATCCTCCTCGCCCGGATGGGTCGAACTGGCCACCCAAACCGGACGTCCCCCAAGCGATCCCAAGAGATCATCGCGCACCCGATCATCAACCGGCAACGGCGCCGAAGTCGCCTTCAGATTGCCGCCAACCGTGACCTGCGCCGGATCGGCCCCGAGCCGGACGAGGTTCCGCGCCGTCGTCTCATTCTGCGCGATCATCACCCGGAAACAGGACAGCACCCGCGCCGCCGTTGCCGGCACCTTCGCCCAGCCCTCCACCGACTTCTTCGACAGCCGCGCGTTCAGCAGCGCCAGCGGGATGCCCCGCGCATCCGCGCCGGTCAGTTGCAACGGCCAAAGCTCGCTTTCCACGAAGACCCCGGCATCCGGTCGCCAGTGGTCCAGGAAGCGCCCCACCGGCCCCGGCGCATCCAGCGGCGCGAACTGGTGGCGGCAGCGCGGCGGCATCCGGCGCGCGATCATCGCCGCCGAGGACGGCGTGCCCGAGGTGATGAGGAATTCATGCCCCGGAAGCCGCTCCGCCAGCCGCGCCATCAGCGTCAGCACCGACAGGCTTTCCCCCACGCTTGCCGCGTGAAACCACAGCAGCGGTCCCGCAGGGCGGGGCAGGCTGGCGCGCCCGTCCTTTTCTCCGAACCGTTCCGCGGCAACCCCGGCGGCAGCCATCTTCCGCCGCTCCGACCGCAGCGCAAAGGGCAGAAGCACAGCGGTCAACCCGCGATAAAGGCGCAGCGGCAAAGGCGCGCCGGTCTGCGATGAAGGCATCAGCCGCCCGTGTGGCTCATGTGGCGCGACATCTGCCCGTCGAGCCGCTGGCGCGAATAGTCGAAGTCGTGGCCCTTCGGCTTGTGCGCAATCGCCGCCCGGATCGCGTCCTCCAGCGGCGCGTCGCTGTCCGGGTGCGCCCGCAGCGGCGCGCGCAGGTCGGCCATGTCTTCCTGCCCCAGGCACATGTACAGCTCGCCCGTGCAGGTCAGCCG
>JAGRMS010000046.1 GCA_020441135.1 Pseudooceanicola sp. | reverse complement strand
CCCGCTGCGCGCCGGTCTGGGCCTTGAGCTGTTCCACCTGCGCCACAAGGCTGTGCAGATGCGCGAAGGTTGCGGTCAGGATGGACACCGCAATCCTCGGATTGTTCTCGATCAGCCGCAGCAACGCGTCCGCCTCGATCCGGATCAGTTCGCAATCCGTCGCCGCCTCGGCCGCGACCGGGTAGACATCGTGCCGGAACGCCACCGCCTCGCCGAAGCTGTGGCCGCGGGTGAAGACTCCGACGATCGCTTCGGCTCCGTTCGGCGCGATCCGGTAGAGCTTCACCCAGCCAGCGGCAACGATGTAGATCGCGGCCGCCCGCTCGCCTTGCAGGAAGATCGTCGCGCCGCGGTCGAAGGTCTTGACCCGCGCTCCGGCAAGCACGTTCGCCGCCACTTCCGCCGAGGTCCCCGCCAGCAGCAGCGAGCTTCTCGCCACCGCCTGGTGGTCAGCCGTCATCTGCGCCATGAGCACCTCGCCATCCGTTCGACCCGTCCCTGCCACAGCCGGGCGGCGACTTCGAGTCTTTCCGGCACCGCCGGGAACAATATGGCCGCCGGGCGGCCGGACAACCGACTCTGCCCAAAATTTGTGCGCAAGGCGGAATCCCGCCGGCCAATGGGTCCGCAAATCGGCAATGATCCTCCGGAGCCATGCATCCGGTGCATGTTTCGCACCTGCAGCATAGTCATTCCCCTTGCGCAATCTCCAGATGCGGAGTGAATGCGCCATCGGGACCCCTGCGCTGAGTCGCGCCGCTTCTAGCCGGTTGAAAACAAAACGAATGACCCCTTCGTTACCACTTCCCTCGCCGCCCTCGCGGCGGCGCTTCCTCGTTTCCGCAGCTGCATCCGTCTGCGTGCCAGCGCTCCTTGCCGGAACCCGCCTCGTGGCAGAGGAGACGGGATCGCGGCCCTTCTCCTTCGACCTCCTGACAGAGGAGGTGCGGGTACGCGCGGCGGCACCGGTTCCCGACCCCGAGTCGATCCCCCAGGTCTTCGCCGAGTTGACCTACGACGACTACAACCTCATCGCCTACCGCCCGGCCCGGGCGCGGTGGAACACGCCCGGGATCACCTGGCGGATGATGCCGTTCCATCTCGGCTGGCTCTTCAAGGAGCCGGTGCATGTCTTCGAGGTTGTCGACGGCATGGCAACCGGGATGACCTTCACCACCGACGATTTCGAGTATCGCCACCGCCTGCAGGGCACGGTGCCGCCCGGCACCGCGCTGCCCGGCGTGGCCGGCTTCAAGCTGACCCATCCGATGAACCGCGGCGACAAGATGGACGAGGTGATCTCGTTCATCGGGGCAAGCTACTTCCGCGCCCTCGGGCTCGGCAACGCCTATGGGCTTTCCGCGCGCGGCCTCGCGATCGACAGCGGACTGCCGAAGGCGGAGGAATTCCCCCGCTTCAGCGCCTTCTGGATCGAGAAGCCCGCGCCGGGTGCCGAGACCATGACGGTCTATGCAGCGCTCGACAGCGCCAGCGTGACCGGGGCCTACCGCTTCGTCATCACTCCCGGCGTGGAGACGGTCGTGGACGTCACCGCCCGGCTCTTTTTCCGCGGCGACGTGGAGCAGATTGGCGTCGCGCCGCTGACCTCGATGTTCCTCTTCGCCGACGTGAACCGCGGCGACTTCGAGGATTACCGGCCACGCGTCCACGACAGCAACGGGCTGAGGATCCTGCGGGCCGACGGCGACGTGATCTGGCGTGCGCTCGACAACCCGAAGGCGCTTTCGTCGTCCTATTTCGCCGAGGTACAGGTACGCCGCTTCGGCCTGCACCAGCGCGGGCGCGACTTCGACGACTATCAGGACGCCGGGGCGCGTTACGACCTGCGCCCTTCGGTCGATATCGAGCCTGTCGGCGACTGGGGGCCGGGCAAGATCCGGCTGTTCGAGATTCCGACCGCAGTCGAGGTTCACGACAACATCGGCGCCTTCTGGGTTCCCGACACGCCGGTGAAGGCCGGCGATGCGCGCGAGTTCGCCTACCGGATGCACTGGGGTCGGCTGGAACCCGACTATGCCGACGACAAGGCCATTGTATCGGCCACGCGCAGCGGGATCGGCGGCCCGGCAGGGCTTGAAAACCCGCCCGATACGCACAAGTTCGTCATCGACTTCAAGGGCGGGATGCTCGGCCGGCTGCCCGAAGATGACGCAGAGGTGAAACCGGTGCTGACGATCAACGGCGGAACGGCTGATGTGACGACATTGTCCAAGCTTCCGGACGGCGACGTCTGGCGGCTCGTGGTCGATGTCGCGTCCGAATCCGGGTCCCTCGTCGAGATGACGGCGCATGTCGCCGGCTACGGCCGCAAGCTGTCCGAAATCTGGTCCTTCCAATGGGTGAAGCCATGACTCCGTCCGACCTGTCCGGCGCGGCTGCCTTCGAGGACGCCATGACCACCGCCAGCGTTCTTGGGGCCGCGTCCCTGCCCCATGCGCCCTTGGCCATGCCCGAGCAGCGGCTCGAACCGGTCCGCCCGTTCGAGACGCTGCGCGCGCTCTTCGCAGCCCCCAGGCGGCGCGCGGAGCCGTGAGATGACGGCGACCCGCCCGCCCGTTCTGCTCAGAACGATCGCGGTCCTCGTGCCGCTGGTCGCCGGCGGCGGGGCGGCGGCGCTCTTCATCCAGTATTCCTCCGCGGCCGGCCTGACGCCCTGGGCCTGGGTCTCGGCCGCGCTCCTCACGCTGTCGACCGCCTGGCTCGCCTGGGGCGCGATGCTTGCCCTCGTCGGCCTCTGGCCGACGCCGCGGGCGGTGCCATCCGCCGCAACGATCCGCGGGCGAACCTGCGTGCTCATGCCCGTCTGCAACGAGGATCCCGCGCCCACCTTCGCGCGCGTCGCCGCGATGATGGCGGCACTGAAGGATGCGCCGGCCACAATCCATTTCGCCATCCTTTCCGACAGTTCGCGGCCCGAAACCATGGCTGGCGAAGCCTACTGGTTCTCCCGCCTCATGGCCGAGACCGGCGGCGAAGGGCGGCTCTTCTACCGGCGGCGGGAGCGGAACACCGGCCGCAAGGCCGGCAACATCGCCGACTTCTTCCGCCGCAGCGGCGCGGCCTACGACTACGCGGTGATCCTCGACGCCGACAGCCTGATGGAGCCCACCACGATCCTCCAGATGATCCGGCGGATGGAGGCCGAGCCCCGGCTCGGCCTTATTCAGACCCTGCCGGTGATCGTCCGGGCGGGGTCGATCTTCGGTCGCGCCATGCAGTTCGCCGCCGCCTTCTACTCGCCAGTCTTTGCCCGCGGACTGGCGCGGCTGCAAGGCGGAGCGGGGCCGTTCTGGGGTCACAACGCCATCGTCCGGACCCGCGCCTGGGCGGAAAGCTGCGGCCTGCCGGAACTGCCCGGCTCGCCGCCCTTCGGCGGTCACATCCTCAGCCACGACATCGTCGAGGCGGCGATGCTCGCCCGCGCAGGATGGGACGTGCGGGTGGACCCCGACCTCGGCGGCTCCTACGAGGAAGGCCCCGAGAGCCTGATCGAATATGCCAGACGCGACCGTCGCTGGTGCCAGGGCAACCTCCAGCACCTTGGCCTGCTGGCGTCCAAGGGCTTCCGCTCGATGTCGCGCTTCCACATGCTGCACGGCGCGGTGGGCTACCTGATGTCGCCGCTCTGGTTCGCCCTGCTGGTGATGTGGGCGCTGATCGGTGTCGGCGAGGATGCCAGCGTGCTGACCTACTTCAGCGAGACGAACCCCCTACGCCCGACCTGGCCCGAAATGACCGACAGCCGCCATGTGCTGGTCGTAGTGCTCATGTATGCCATGCTGATCGCGCCCAAGTTACTGGGCGTCGCCGCCCTGCCCCTGACCGGCGCCCGCTTTGCCGAATTCGGCGGCGGCTGGCGCTTTGCCCTGTCGTTCCTGACCGAGATAATCCTATCGATCCTCTACGCCCCGATCCTGATGGTGCAGCAGATGATCGCCGTCTTCCGCACCCTGCTCGGGCTGCAAAAGGGCTGGTCGCCCCAGGCCCGCGACGGCGGACACTACGGGCTGGCGACGCTGCTCAAATGCCACCTGATCGAGACGGTCAGCGGCACCGCGCTGGTCGCGGGGATGATCGCCGGGCTGGTCTCGCTCTGGCTCCTGCCCATCGCTGTCAGCCTCGTGCTGGCCGTCCCGCTCTCGGCCCTGTCGGGCCGCTCGCTCGGCGGCACCGTGGCCCGCTGGCTCGGCACCCGCGACGATTATGCCGCCCCGCCGATCACCCGTGCGGCACGGCACTACCGGGACGAGCTGAAGGCGATCCTCGACGGCGCGACGGCGCGGGCGGCGGCGGAGTAAATCAGCCGAAGATCCCCTTTTTCGAGAATTCCTTCTCGACCCATTTCTGCACGTCGGCCAGGCCCTTGATAAGGTTCTTTTCGATGGCCTGGATGTAGGTCATCTGGTTCTTCTCGTTCTCGTTGATGATCTTCCCGGCGTCGGTCAGCCGCTTGTTGACGTCGTTTACCGCATCGACGAGGTTCTTCTCGACCCGCTGGATGTAGTCCTGCTGCTCCTTCTCCCACGCCTGGCGCTTCTTCTCGTTCGCGGCGAGGTTCTTCCACAGAAGGTTGACCTGCTTCTCGTTTTCCTTCGCCAGTTTCAGTGCGGTTGCGGCGTCATCGGCCATGATGGGTTCCCCTGGGGTGCAGTCACGCCGAAAGGTTAACACGGGCCTGGCCGCCGTATGTGACGCACATCACAACAATCAGCGGCTTTCGGGCGCCTCGAACCAGTCCAGCACCATGTCCGCCCAACCCTCTGGCACCGTATGCCCGCCCGGCCACAGCGCGAACTCCAGCGCGCTGCCCTTGGCACAGTCGTCCCACTTGCGCCGCCAGAACACGCCGGTCTCGCTGTAGGCGGTCGGATCCTGGCCCGCGCAGGCATTGGCGATCCGCCATAACTCCATCCCCGCGAATATGTCGCCCTGCTCGAATTGCCCGCTGCGCAGGATGCGCCCCTCCAGGGGCACCGTGGTGTCGGTCCACCCGTGGGTCTGGAACAGGCGCACCGGGCCCTTGCAGCCCTGCGGCATCGGCCGCCAGAACCCGCCCGCCACAGGAGCGTAGGCGGTGAAGGACTCGGGCGCCGCGCAGGCGAGGTAGCTGACCATGAAACCACCCGCCGAGAACCCGGCCAGCAGCACGCGGTCGCTTGTGCCGAAACGGGCAGAGGCATCCGCAACAGTTCGCTTCAGGAAATCCACCTCGTCCCGCCCGTCCCATCCGGGCATGAAGTTCCAGCTGGCCCCCCGGTCGCCGAACGTCCGCCCGCCGGTTGGGGCCAGCACGGCATAGCCACGCGCCGTCAGCCGGTCCACTAGGCCGGTGTTGGCGACGGCGTTGCCCCCATTGCTCCCCGCACCGTGCAGCCAGAGGATGACGGGGGCGCCCGTGCCGCCTTCCGAAGGTAGGACGGCATGGTATTCACCACCGTCGAGCAGGCAAGGCCCCGGCGCGCCACCGCACCCGGCCCAGGCAGCACCCGCCGCCAGACAGAACGCGAGGACAAACCCCTTCAACCCGGCGATCCGGTGTAGGGTCGGACGGGCAAACCCGCCGCCAGCCAGCCGGGACCGGCGGAAGACCCCAGCATCCCCTCCGGCACGTCGATCACCCGCGAAAACCCCGCCGCCGTCATCCGCGTCGCCATCCGGGCCGACCGCACGCCCCGCGCGCAGATCAGGGCCACCGGCGCGGCCCGGTCCGTCAGAAGTTCGGCCAGCGCGCTTTCGAAATCCTTACGCCGCATGTCGAGTGGCTGCGCCCCTTCGCCGATGCCGGTCAAAGACCACTCGTCAGGGCGGCGGATGTCCACAAGCACGATCCGGCCCGCCACAGCCTCGCCATGAGCCTCCATCACACTCAGCGCCTCGCCCTCATAGGTCGGCCGAGTCTGCCGCCATACCACCAGCCCGCCCGCCCCGGCCAGCAGGGCCAGACCAAACGTCCGGCGGGTCAGAAAAGTGCGCATGGCCGCCTTGTTATCAGCGACTCCGCGCAAAGCGCAGTCAAGTTTGCGTCAGGCCAGGAAGGTCACGAACAGCATGACCGCCAGCAGGATGGCGACCCATTGCACCATCGCGCCGGTCGGCCAGGACTGCGCCATGCGGCTGGCCGGACCGTGAGAGCGATAGAGGCGCAGGATCACCCGGTTCAGCCAGGCCTCCTGAAACCGCACGCCACCTGCCCAGGCAATGCTCATGCCTTGCGCCAGCCCGCCGATAACCCGTGCCAGAACCCGGCGATAAAGCCAGTCGCTGTCCAGAACCACCGACCGCGTCTCTGTCGGCAGATAGCCGAAACGCCGCGCCAGCACGAAGGCCAGCACCGCAAAGGCCACCAGCTGCAACTGGGTGATCACATGCGCCACCGTGTAGACGTCATACTCCATCGGATAGGGCAACAAGGCGAAGAAGGCCCCTGGGAACACCCCGATCCCGATACAGGCAGCACTGCCGAGTCCCATCGCCAGCAGCATGTTCCACGGCGCCTCTGCCGGGCGGCGGCCACTGTCCGCCCCGAAGAACGCGCAATAGGGCACCTTCACCCCAGTATAAACCACGGTGGCGCCCGCTGCTGCGACCAGCGCCAGCCAGGCGCCCTCGTAGCCCTTGTAGCCCGCCGCCGACAGGATCATCGACTTGGTGGCAAAGCTCGCGAAGAGCGGCACCGCCGCGATGGTCGCGCTGCCAACCAGGCAGAACAGCGCCGTCAGCGGCATCGAGCGGACCAGTCCGCCAAGGTCGGATGCCCGCGCCGTGCCGGTGCGGAACAGCACCGCGCCGACTGCCATGAACAGGAGGCTCTTGTAGAGGATGCTCGACACAGCATGGGCCGCGACGCCGTTGATCGCCAGCTCGCCGCCGATGCCGATGCCCACCACCAGAAATCCAAGCTGCCCGATCAGGCTGTAGGCCAGCACCCGGCGCAGGTCGTTCTCGATCAAGCCCCAGATCACCGGGAACAGCGCCATCACCACGCCGATCCAGATCAGCAGTTCGGTCCCCGCAAAGCCCCGCGCCAGCGCATAGACCGCCAGTTTCGTCGTGAAGATTGACAGCACCACGCTGCCCGTGACCGTGGCCGAGGGGTAGGCATCCGGCAGCCAGCTGTGCAGCAGCGGAAACGCGCATTTGATGCCGAAGGCGATGAAGATCAGCCAGGTCGCGGGCGATCCGAGCGTCATCTGGTCGAAGGCCAGCGACCCCGTCTCGCGCCAGAACAACGCCGCGCCCGACAGCAAGATGACGCCCGAGGCGACCTGGATCACCAGATAGCGCAGCCCCGTGTGATAGGCGCCCTCCGTCCCCCGCGCCCAGATCAGGAAGACTGAAGCGATGGCCGTCCCCTCCCAGAACAGGAACAGGGTGATCAGGTCTCCGGCAAAGACCGCACCAATGGCGGAACCGGAATAGAGCAGCGTCGCCACCAGCTGCACCCGGTCGCGCACATGCCAGGCGTAGACCAGCGAGACGAAGGCCGCAAAGGAGAAGACCAGCGCAAAGATCGCCGCCAGCCTGTCGTTGCGGATCAGGGTCAGGTCCACGCCCATCAGCGTGACGACATCATGCGTGCCAGTCGGCATCGTCCAGATCAGCCAGCCCCCGATCACCGGCACCAGCAGCGACAGGGCCGACCTCAGCGCCGCGCCTGGCACCAGCGGCAGCAGGGCGGCGCCGAGGAAGTAGACCAGGAAGGGCGGAACCAGCTCAACCATCGGCGCGGCTCTCGTCCGGATATGGCTCGGATGCCACGTCATTCGGGGCGTAATAGTCCTCGGGCCGTTTCAGAACGCCCCCCAGGAGGCGGGCGGCCACAAGGAAGACCGCGACAACCGCAAGCCCGTAAATCGCGTAGAAGCCCGGAACCTCCTCCACCTCGAAATAGGGGTGCTTGTGATACAGGAAGTCGGCCACGAAAAGACCGGCGCAGAGAACGACCAGAACGGCGAAGGCGCGCGGACTGCCGATCAGCAGCAACACGCGGGCGAAGGCGGAGGTGTCGTCGTGGTTCTGGTCCATCTCGATCCCCTCAGTTGGTTTCCGCGATCGGCGCCAGGAAGGCGGCGATGTCGCCCGCGAAGAAGAACAGCACGACGCACCCGAAGGCCGTCAGCGCCGGGGGCGCCCAGACCAGCGCCTGCGCCTCTGCCCACTCCTGCGGCTGGCCTTCACCCTTCAGGAAGAATCCCTTGGCAACCACCGGGAGTAGATACGCAATGTTCAGCAGCGACGAGATCATCAGCACCCCAATCATCACCCAATGCCCTGTATCCGCCGCACCGAGGATCAGCAGCCACTTGCTCCAGCTGCCCCCCAGCGGCGGCAGACCGATGATCGACAGCGCCCCGATCAGGAAGGCGATGAACGTCACCGGCATCGCGCGCCCGAGGCCGGTCATCTGGCTGATCTCGGTCTTGTGGGTGGCAACGTAGATACTGCCCGCACACATGAACAACGTGATCTTGCCCATCGCGTGCATCGCGATGTGCATCCCCCCGCCCAGCGCCCCCATCGAGGTCGCCAGCGCCATGCCCAGCGTGATGTAGCTGAGCTGCGAGACCGTCGAATAGGCCAGCCTTGCCTTCAGGTTGTCCTTGGTCAGCGCCACGACCGAGGCGCAGACAATGGAGAAGGCCGCCAGCCACATCAGCCACTCGGACGCGCCCGTCTCGGCCAGGAAGTCGATGCCGAAGATGTAGACGCCGACCTTCAGCATGGTGAAGACGCCCGCCTTCACCACCGCCACCGCATGCAGCAACGCCGACACCGGCGTCGGCGCGACCATCGCGGCGGGCAGCCAGCGGTGGAACGGCATCAAGGCCGCCTTGCCGATGCCAAAGGCGTAGAGCGCCAGCAGGATCGCCACCATCGGCCCCTCGACGTGGCCCGCAAGGATACCGCCCTTGGTGAAATCCAGCGTGCCCGTCAGCGCAAAGGTCCAGATCACCGCCACCAGCTGCAACCCGATCGAGGTGCCGATCAGGATCGCAAGATAGGTCCGCGCCCCCTTGACCGCCTCGGGCGTCTCCTTGTGGGCGACCAGCGGATAGGTCGAGATCGTCAGCGCCTCGTAGAACAGGAACAGCGTGAACATGTTCGCGGCAAAGGCGATGCCCATGGCGCTGGCGATGGCGAACGAGAAGCAGGCGAAGAAGCGCGCGTGCTTCTTCTCGTGGTTCCCGCGCATGTAGCCGATGCCGTAGAGATGCGTCACGATCCAGAGGCCCGACGCGATGATCGCGAACATCAGCCCCAGCGGCTCGGCGTTGAAAGCAAGGTCGAGGCCCGGCATCACCGTCCACAGCACCATCGGCGCGGTGGTCCCGTTGCCCTCGTTGGCGAGGACGGTCAGCACGCAGGCGAAGGTGGCGATAGCGGCCACCAGCGTCATGCCGTCGCGCAGGTTGTCGTTGCGGCGCAGGACCATGTTGCCGACGCAGGCCAGAGCCGGGATGATCATGCTTGCGAGGATGGCGGTATTCGTCTCCATCTATTGCCCCGGCAAGTTCAGCAGCCCGGCGGCGGCGGTGCGTGCCGCGCCCAGCGTGGTGTCCGTGTCGATGCCGAACCAGATGCAGGCCAGCGCCGCCACCCAGATAGGCACCAGCATCGTCAGCGGCGCCTCGGTCGCCGTGCTGTCCTCGCGGGCGGGTTGAAGATACAGCACCTCGACGACTCGCCAGACATAGATCACCGCCAGCAGGCTCGACGCGACGATCAGCAGGGCCACCGGCCACCATCCCTTCTCGAAGGCAGCCTGCACCAGCACCCACTTGCTGATGAACCCCGCCGTCCCCGGCACCCCGATCAGGCTGAGGCCCCCGATCACCACCGCGGCCGAGGTCCAGGGCATCTTCCGCCCCAGCCCCGCGATATCGTTGTAGAACGTGTCCCCGGCCCGCAGCACATAGGCCCCCACCGCCATGAACAGCGCCGCCTTGGTGATGCCGTGGTTGAAAAGGTGCACGATGGCCGCGGTCACGCCGGTCTCGGTCAGGAAGGCGATCCCAAGCAGCATGTAACCGATCTGCGCGATGCTGGAATAGGCCAGCATCCGCTTGAAATCGCTCTGGAACACCGCGACGAAGCTTGACGCGAACATCGCCACGACCGCCAGCGGCAGCACGACGTATTGCAGCGTCAGCACCTCGAAGCCGAAGGCAGGGCCGAAGACGGTGAAACAGAACCGCAGCAGCACGTAGACCGCCACCTTGGTCGCCGTCGCGGCCAGGAAGGCCGACACCGCCGAGGGCGCGTAGGTATAGGCGTTCGGCAGCCACAGGTGCAGCGGATAGAACGCCAGCTTCAGCCCGATTCCGACAAGGATGAAGGCAAACCCCGCCTCGATGGTCCGGTTGCCCCCCTGCGCCGCGATCCGCTGCGCCAGGTCCGCCATGTTCAGCGTGCCCGTCCCCATATAGAGGAACCCGATCCCGATCACGAAGAAGGTCGCGCCGATGGTCCCCATGATCAGATAGTCGTAGGCCGCGGTCAGCGCCCGCTTGTCCTTCCCCGCCCCGGCGGCGATCAGCACATAGGTCGACAGCGACGAAATCTCGAGGAACACGAAGACGTTGAAGGCGTCCCCGGTGATCGCCACGCCCATCAGCCCCGAGAAACACAGCAGATAGGCCGAATAGAACAGCGCATGATCCCGCAGCGGCACCTCGTAGGCGACGCTCACCTTCGCGAAGGGCAGCACCACCACCGAAATCGCCGCCACCAGGAAGACGACAAAGGCATTCGCCGCGTCTACCCGGTATTCGATCCCAAGGGGCGGCGCCCAGCCGCCGATGTGATAGGAAATCACATCCCCGTCGATCACTTGCATGAGCAGCAGCCAGGCGATCACCAGCGACACCACGCTCGACGCAAAGGAAATCGGCCAGGCCAGCGCCCGGCTGCCGATGAACACGGTCAGCGGCGCGGCAATGAAGGGCACGAGGATTTGCAACACGGGCAGATGGTCGTGCAGCGTCATCGCCGTATGGACTACGCTCTCTGTCGCCATCAGCTCCGCCTGCTCTTCAGTTCATTGTGCAGGCGATACTCCTCGGCGGCGATGTCCTTCTCGATCTGATAGATGCCGTCTTCCTCGATGGTCCCGTAAGCCTCCCGGATGCGCACGATCAGGGCGAGGCCCAGCGATGTGGTCGCGATACCCACCACGATGGCCGTCAGGATCAGCACATGCGGCAGCGGATTCGAATAGACCACGGCCGGGTCGATCTTCATGTCGGTCGGAAAGATCGGCGCGGTGCCGCCGTCGATCTTGCCGACCGAGATGTAAAGCATGAACACCGCCGTCTGGAAGATATTCAGACCGACGATCTTCTTGACCAGGTTGCCCTTGGCCACGACGATATACAGGCCCGTCATCATCAGCACGATGAACAGCCAGTAGTTGACGTGGCCGACGATGAAATCCCAGTCCATCACCAGTCCTCGTCGCTGATCGCCGGAGTTCGCGCGGCGAAGGCGTAGTAGATCGCCACCATTACGCCGGTAACGGTCACGCCGACGCCAAGCTCCACCACCAGGATACCCCAGTGCTGGCCATGCTCGGGATGGTCCGGCGTGAAGGCGCCGTAGTCGAGATAGCCGTAGCCCAGGAACAGGCTGACCACGCCGGTGCCTGCATAGATCAGCACGCCCAGCGCCAGAAGTTTGTGAACCAGCCAGGGTGGAAAGACCTGCTGAACCGTCGCCAGCCCGAAGACCACGCCATAGATGATGAAGGCCACCGCCATGATCACCCCGGCCTGAAAGCCTCCGCCCGGCGAATAGTCGCCATGAAACTGGACGTAGAGCGCAAAGAGCATGATCGGGCCGATCAGCATCTTGGTGATGACGCGCAGGATCAGGTGGTGACGGATCATTCCTCGTCCCCCTCCTCGCGACGCCGCCGGCGCAGCCCGCTGATGAGCAGCAAGACACCGATCCCGGCGGTGAAGACCACGCCGGTCTCGCCCAGCGTATCATAACCGCGATAGCTGGCCAGGATCGCCGTCACGATGTTCGGAACGCCGATCTCCGCGGGCGACTGAGCGATATAGTCCGGCGCCACATGCGTCGACGCGGGCGCGTTCGGATCGCCGAAGTTCGGCATGTCCAGCGTGCCATAGACCAGCGCCGCGCCGGTCACGATCACCACCAGCAGCGGCGTCAGACCCGCAGGCCGCGACGCCAGTTCCGACCGCGATGTCAACGCCAGCGTGCCAAGCATCAACACGGTGGAAATCCCCGCGCCGACCGCCGCCTCGGTAAAGGCCACGTCCACCGCGTCGAGCGTCACCAGCAGCAGCGCCGACAAGAGGCTGAACACCCCGGCCAGCATCACCACGGCGAACAGGCTGCGCATCCGCACAATAGCGATGGCGGTCGCCACCAGCATAGAGAACAGCACGATGTCGATGAAGGTTGTCATGGCGATGCCGGTCATGCGCCGCCCTCCTTGCCCGGCGGCTGCGCGCCGGTCAGGCCCGGATGCTCCTTCGGCCGCAGTCCTGAAACCAGCGCCGCACTGGCGGCGGCATGGGTCGAGGTGGGGCCGGTGATGAACAGGAACAGCCCGATGATCACCAGCTTGACGGTGATAAGCGTCCAGCCTGCCTGCAAGGCCATGCCCGCCAGCAACAGGATTACCCCCGCGCTGTCGGAAATCGACACCGCGTGCAGCCGCGCCCAAAAATCGGGAAACCGCACGATCCCCACCGCGCCGACCACCGAGAAGAACGACCCCGACAGGATCAGCACCCAGCTGAGAATTTCGAACAGCGTCTCCATCAGCTCTCCCCCTGCTCGCTGGGGCGCGGCGCGTCGCCGATGGCGCGGTAGCGGAAGAACTTGAGGATCGCGATGGTCCCGACGAAGTTGATCAGCGCGTAGAGCAGGCTGATGTCAAGGAAATCGGGGCGCCCGTTGAGGAACCCGAGGACGCCGATGAAAAGCACCGTATAGGTGCCGAAGGCGTTCACCGCCAGCACCCGGTCATAGAGCGTCGGGCCATTGTAAAGGCGCAGCAGCGTCAGCAGCATCGACAGGAACAGGGCAAGAGCGGCAATGAAGAACATCAGGCTGGTACCGCCGTCTCGATCGCCGTAACCCGCGCGTCCATGTCCGCCAGCGCCGCGTCGTCAGTCTCGGAATAGCCGAGCGCGTGAACCAGGAAATGCCCTTGCTCGCACTCTACCGTGATCGTCCCCGGCGTCAGCGTGATCGAATTGGCGAAGATTGTCTGTCCCAGATCGGTCTTCTGCGTCAGCGGGACCACGAAGAGATGCTGTCGGATCGGCATTGACGGGCTCAGCACGATCTTCGTCACGGTCCAGTTCGCCTTGGCGATCTCCTTCAGCAGCCAGAGGAAATAGCCGACCGACGCACCGGGCTTCAGATACAACTGCACCCGATCGCCGTCGATGGCATCCATCCTGCGCACAACGACAATCACCAGGAGGACCGAGGCAAAGCCGAACCCGAGGATCAGCGGTTTGTACAGGCCCGACATCAGCAGCCACATGGCAGCCAGCACCAATGCCGTCCCGATGGTTCGCACCTGTTTCCCCTGTCGTCCTGCCGTCGCTTGAGGCGCTACGGCCTGCGGCGTGTCATGGTTCTGCCCCGCAATGTAGGACGTCAATTGCCGCTTGTGAATATTCGCACGGACGAAAAAGCGGCGATCAGACGAACTTGCGGAAGATGCGGGTTGCGTCGAACATCGCTTCGAGCGCCTTCATCCGGTCACGCGTCCGCTCCCAAGCTCGCTCCTGCACCGCGGCGATCAGGGTTTCGGACAACAGCAGCATCGCCGTGGTCGAATCCCAGGCCGAGGGCGCCTCGATCCGGCAGTTGAAGGAGTAGGCCGCGTGGCGCGCGATGGGCGACTGCCACTGATCGGTGAACAGCACGCATTTCGCTCCGCGCTCCGCCGCGATCTCGGCCAGCTTCAGGGTCGAGTTCTCGTAGCGCCGCACGTCGTACAGCACCACCACGTCGCCCCTGGCCAGGTCGAGCAAATCATGCGGCCAGGCGTTCGAGGTCGTGCGGATCAGCCGCACCCCGGGCCGGATCACCTGAAGGTGCAGATGCAGATACTCCGCCAGCGCGTGGGTGATCCTGCCGCCCGCCACATAGACCGCCCGCCGCGAATCGGCGAGCAGGGCCGTCACCGCGTCGAATTCGGCCGGATCGGCATGGGCCAGCGTCTGTCGGATGTTGGCGATCACCGCGTCGGTGAAGCGGTTCAGGATATGCCCCTGCGGCGCGGCTTCGGACCAGCTGTCGTGCTTGGCGATGGGGTTGGATATCTGCGCCTCCAGCTCCTCCCGCAAGGCGCTCTGGAACTCGGGAAACCCCGAAAACCCCAGCTTCTGCACCATCCGCACGACGGTCGGCGCCGAAACGCCCGCCTTCTCGGCCAGCCGGGCAATCGGCCCCAGCCCCGACATCGGATAATTCTCGAGGATCGCATCCGCCAGCTGGCGCTCCGCCCGCGTCAACTGGCTCGCCACCGTCCGGATGCGTTGCTGCGCCGTCTCTGCCAAAACCCGCCCTTCCGGATGCCGATTTTGTAATCATAGTTTCATCGCGCCACCGAAAGAAGCGAAAGTTTCAGAAACCCGGTTGACAGCGGCATGGGTGCCGGGAAAACCTGCAAGATGCCGGGGGACAGATGCCACAGGATTCCACATTGCAGGCCGTCGTGACCGAGGGGCTATCCGGCCCCGCGACTGCGCTCGTCGTCTGCGAACACGCCTCCGCCGAAATTCCCCAGCAATTCGGTGACCTTGGCCTGTCGGCCGAGGCCCGCTACAGCCACATCGCCTGGGATCCCGGCGCACTTGTCCTCGCCCGCCGCCTGGCGGCAAGCCTGCACGCCCCGCTCGTTTACGGCGCCGTCTCGCGCCTGCTTTATGACTGCAACCGCCCGCCCGAGGCCCAGGATTCGGTGCCGGCGAAAAGCGAAATCCACCCTGTCCCAGGCAACACCACGCTCTCCGAGACGGACAGACAGGCCCGCGCTGACCTGATATATCACCCCTTCTGCGCCGCCATCGACGCCGCGATGGACGCGGCGCAGCCGACAGCGCTGATTACCGTCCACTCTTTCACGCCCGTCTACTTCGGCAAACCCCGCGCCGTCGAAATCGGTGTCCTCCACGACACCGACGCTCGCCTCGCCGACGCCCTGCTGGACGCACTCACCGACACCCCCTACCGGGTCGAGCGCAACCAGCCCTACGGCCCCGCCGACGGCGTCACCCATTCGCTGAAGCGCCACGCCCTGTCGCGCGGCATTCCCAACGTCATGCTCGAGATTCGCAACGACCTCCTCGCCGACGAGACGAATGCCGCCGACATCGCCGCCCGCCTCGCCACCGCCCTGAGCAAAGCCCTCTGATGGACCGCGCCCTGCACCTCTTCGTCCGCCTCACCGACCGTTTCAACCGGCGCGTCGGGCGCATCATGATGTACGGTATCTTCGTGATGATGGGCATCCTGCTCTGGTCCTCGATCTCCAAGACCTTCTTCCTGCCCTCGCTCTGGACCCTCGAGATGGCCCAGTTCGCCATGGTCGCCTACTACATCCTCGGCGGTCCCTACTCGATCCAGATGGGCTCCAACGTGCGGATGGACCTGCTCTACGGCGACTGGACCGAGACCCGCAAAGCCTGGTTCGACGCCATCACCGTGCTGTTCCTGATGTTCTACCTCGGCGTGCTCCTGTGGGGCGGCATCGGCTCCACCGCCTACTCGCTCGGTCACTACGGCACCGAACCCTTCAGCTTCTTCGGCCAGCTCCTGTCCGGCTTCCTCACCGGCGGTATCGACGGCGCCAGCGAAGTTCTCGGTCGGCCCGAACGCAGCCCCACCGCCTGGCGCCCCTACCTCTGGCCGATCAAGTCCGTCATGGTGCTCGGCCTTTTCCTGATGCTGCTGCAAAGCGGCTCCGAACTCGCCAAGGACATCCTGCGCATCCGCGGCGCGCAAATCCCACGAGAGGCGATCTGATGTCCTATGACCTGATCGCCCTTCTGATGTTCTCGACCATGATGCTCATGCTCATGACCGGGCAACGCGTCTTCGGCGCCATCGGCTTTGTCGCCGTGATCGCCGCCCTGCTGCTCTGGGGCGACCGTGGCGGTTATGACCTCGGCTTTTCCGCCGCCATGAAGCTGATGAAGTGGTATCCGCTGCTGACCCTGCCGATGTTCATTTTCATGGGCTACGTGCTGAGCGAATCCAAGATCGCCGACGACCTCTACAAGATGTTCCACGTCTGGATGGGCGGCGTCTCGGGCGGCCTCGCCATCGGCACCATCGGCCTGATGGTCCTTATCTCAGCCATGAATGGCCTTTCGGTCGCCGGCATGGCCATCGGCGC
>JAGRMS010000404.1 GCA_020441135.1 Pseudooceanicola sp. | reverse complement strand
CGCGCCGACAACACCGCCCGCATCCTCGACGTCAAGTATTACACCCTGCTGCCGCATTCGAGCTTTGTCGGCTCCTCGCTCGACAACGTGCAGTGGGAGACGATCCTGCGCTCGGTCTCGGCCCACCGCTCCTACCGCTGGCTGGGCGAGGACGAGATGACGGCGCCCGGCATCGCCCGCTACCTGATCCTCGACCGCCGCCTGCCCCGCTCGCTGGCCTTCTGCACCGACCAGACGGTCAAGAACCTCGACCTGCTGACCGAGGAATACGGCGAACAGCGCCCCTGCTACGACATGGCCGCGCGGATGCGGGCGAAACTGCGCAACCGCGACGTCGATTCGATCTTCGACGAGGGGCTGCACGAATTCCTCTCCGCCTTCATCGGCCATAACAACGCTCTGGGCGCGCAGATCGAAACCGACTACCGTTTCACAGGATAGACCCGGGACAAGCGCGTGCTTCTGACCATCAGCCATACCACCGTCTACAGCTACGACGCCCCGGTCAGCTACGCGCTGCAACGCCTGCGCCTGCGCCCCTGCAACAACCGCCAGCAGCAGGTGCTCGACTGGTCGGTCGGCATCGAGGGCGGCAGGGTCGAGGTCAGCTACATCGACCCCTACGGCAACAACACCGACCTCGTGTCGATGGACGACGCCGGCGCGGAACTGCGCATCACCGCGCAGGGCAAGGTCGAAACGGTCGATACCGCCGGGGTGCTGGGCTTCGTCAACAGCCCGGTCCCGATGTGGCACTATCGCCAGTCCACCGCGCTGACCAGACCGGGCGAGGCGATCCGCGACCTGGCGGCGGGCATCGACCTGGGCGGCGGCGCGCTTGCGGCGATGCACGCGCTGTCGGGCGTGATCCACGACCGCGTCGCCTATGAGCCGGGCGCGACCTATGCGCAGACCACGGCGGAAGAGGCGCTGGCCGGCGGCAAGGGCGTCTGCCAGGACCACGCCCAGATCTTCGCCTCGGCGGCGCGGCTGGCCGGGATTCCGGCGCGCTACGTCAGCGGCTACCTGATGCTGGACGACCGGGTGGAACAGGATGCGGGCCACGCCTGGGCCGAGGTCTGGCTGTCCGATCTCGGCTGGGTCGGCTTCGACGTGTCGAACGAACACTGCCCCGACGAACGCTACGTGCGCATCGCGCAGGGCCTCGACTATACCCGCGCGGCCCCGGCGGCAGGGATGCGTCAAGGGTCCGGCAATGAAACTATGATTGTATCGCTCCAGGTGCAGCAGTAATCCTGACTCGCAGATGCACCGTTGACCCGGAACCCCCAAAGATGACCTATTGCGTCGGCCTGAAACTGAACCGCGGGCTGGTGTTCATGTCCGATACCCGCACCAACGCGGGCGTCGACAATTTCTCGACCACCCGCAAGATGTTCAGCTGGGAGGTGCCGGGCGACCGTCTGATCACCATCATGACCGCCGGCAACCTCGCCACCACGCAGGCGCTGATTTCCTTGTTGGAGGAGCGGTCGAAAACCGTCCGCGAACGCGATCCCTCGATCCTCAAGGCGCCCACCATGTTCCAGGTCGCCCGCCTCGTCGGCGCGACCCTGCGCGAGATCATTGCCGAAAGCAAACCGGCCGGCAGCAACAGCGACAGCCCCTTCCGCGCCTCGCTGATCGTCGGCGGCCAGATCAAGGGCAGCAACCCGACGCTGTTCCTGGTCTACCCCGAAGGCAACTTCATCGAGGCGACCAGCGACGCCCCCTGGTTCCAGATCGGCGAGGCCAAGTATGGCAAGCCGATCCTGGTGCGGGCGTTCGATCCCGAGATGACCTTCAGCGAGGCGGCCAAGCTGCTGCTCGTCTCCTTCGATTCGACGGTCAAGGCCAACCTCTCGGTCGGCCTGCCCTTCGACCTCCAGACCTACCGCCGCGACAGTTTCGAGGTCGATCGCCAGATCCGCATCGCGATGGACGACCCGATGTACCAGTCGATCTCCACCGGCTGGGGCGACGCCCTGCGCGAGGCGTTCAACTTCCTGCCCTCCTACGAACTTTAGCTTAAAGCCTCCAGGTCGCCGTCCACGCTGATCGCCTGCCCCGAGATCGTGCTGGCATGGCGCGAGGCGAGATACAGCGCCATCGTCGCCAGCTCGCTCTGCGGAATCAGCTTCTTGACCGAGGCATGAGCCATCGACAGCGCCTGCTGTTCCTCCGGCCTGATCCCCTTCTGCGCCGCCTTGTCGGCAAAGACGCGCTGGATGCGCGGGCCATCCACCAGCCCCGGCAGCAGCGCGTTGACGCGGATGCCGTCCGGCCCCAGTTCCTTGGCCAGCGACTTTGTATAGCCCACCACCGCCCATTTCGACGCCGCATAGGGCGTGCGCAGGGCAAAGCCCAGCTTCCCGGCGGCCGAGGACAGGTTCAGGATGCTGGGGTTCTCGCTCTTGCGCAGATGGGCGACGGCGAGGCGGGTCAGGTTGAACTGTCCGGTGATGTTGACCGCCAGCGTGCGGTCCCAGTCCTCGGGCGCGATCTCTTCCACCCGCCCCGTCGGCCCGGCAATCCCGGCGTTGTTGACCAGGCAGTCGATGCCCCCCAGCGTCGCCACGCAGGCCCGCAGCCAGCCGTCCACCGATCCCCGGTTCGACACGTCGCAGGGCGCGCTGCCGATGTCCGGGTCGCTCGCAGCCACCGCCGCCAGCGCCGCCGCGTCGGCGTCGCCGATGAACACCCGCGCGCCCTCGGCCACGAAGTGCCGCGCCATCTCCAGCCCGATGCCCGAGGCCGCGCCGGAAATCGCCACGCGCAGGCCGCTTAGTCCCATGTCCATGTCTGTCCTCCCGTTTCCGCGCCGACACTGGCAGAGCGCGCAGGGAACGACAACGCCCTTCCCTGTTCCCGCAAGGGACGGCATGGTGCGCCCCAAAGGGAAAGGGAGAATCCACATGGCCCCGAAGAAAGTCATCATCACCTGCGCCGTCACCGGGGCGATCCACACGCCGTCGATGTCGCCGCACATCCCGATCACCGCGCAGGAGATCGCCGACGCCGCCATCGGCGCCGCCGAGGCCGGGGCGGCCATCGTCCACCTGCACGCCCGCGACCCGAAGGACGGCAGGCCCGACCAGTCGCCCGAGCTGTTCGAACCCTTCCTGCGCACGATCAAGCAACGCTCCGACTGCGTGGTGAACATCACCACCGGCGGCTCTCCCGCCATGACGGTCGAGGAACGCATCCGCCCCGTCGTGGCCTTCAAGCCCGAGGTCGCCTCGCTGAACATGGGGTCGATGAACTTCGGCCTCTACCCGATGCTGGGGCGCTTCAAGGACTTCAAGCACGACTGGGAAAGGCCCTATCTCGAGGGCTCCGACGACCGCATCTTCAAGAACACCTTCAAGGACATCGCCGGGATCCTCACCAAATGCGCCGAGAACGGCACACGGTTCGAGATCGAGTGCTACGACATCGGCCACCTCTACACGCTGGCGCATTTCGTGGACCGCGGGCTGGTCAAGCCGCCCTTCTTCGTGCAGTCGGTCTTCGGCATCCTCGGCGGCATCGGCGGCCACCCCGAGGACGTGATGCACATGAAGCGCACCGCCGACCGCCTGTTCGGCGACGACTACCGCTGGTCGGTGCTGGGCGCGGGCCGGAACCAGATGGCCATCGCCGCCTCCGCCGCCGCCATGGGCGGCAACGTGCGGGTGGGGCTGGAGGATTCGCTCTGGATCGGCCCCGGCCAGCTGGCCGAATCGAACGCCCAGCAGGTCACGAAGGTGCGCACCATCATCGAGCAGCTGGGTCTCGAGATCGCAACGCCGTCAGAGGCCCGCGAGATCCTGCAACTGAAAGGCGCCGACCGCACCGCGTTCTGACCTGTAGCAAGGAAGGGCCCGCCCTGCCTTTCCATTTGCTCCAAATATCCCCGCGCGGCGCGCCATCGCGCGAAGCGCGATCCTGCACCGCCACGCCAAGCGCGCGGGTCATGGCGTCGTAGGGCGGGGTTTACCCCGCCGCCCCGCCGACCTCACGCCACCTGGTGATGCCGCGCCACGAACTCGAACAGGCGCGCCACCGCCTCGGCGCCCGGATCCTTGTGGCCGACAAGCTGCGCTTCGGCGATGTAGCTCGCCCGCCCCGCCTTGGCCCGGCGCATCGCCGCCGTGGCATCCGCCCCGGCCCGCGCGGCGGCGGCGGCGCGGTCCAGCCCGCTCGGGATCGCCTCCAGCGCCGGCGCCAGCGCGTCGATCATCGTGCGGTCGCCCACCCGCGCGCCGCCGACCTGCTGCACCCGGTCCAGCCCCGCCTTCAGCGCCCCGATCGGATTGGCCCCGTTGGCCGAGGCATCCCCGGCGGCGGCAAAGAAGATCGCCAGCAGCACGCCCGACGATCCCCCCATCGTCTGCGACAGCTCCAGCCCGATGGCGCGGTAAAGCTGCGTCAGATCCGCCAGCGGCAGCCGGTCCACAGCCTTGACCAGCGCCCGCGCGGCGGTCGCCAGCGTCGATCCGGTATCGCCGTCGCCCGCATGGGCGTCGAGGTCGTTCAGCACCGCCTCGGCCTCGATCAGCACCTCGCAGCACGCGGTCAGGAAGGCGGCCATCGCCGGGTTCTTCGACGGCATCGGTTGGATCGGCGTCAGCCCGTCGGGCAGCGGCAGCACCTGCACCCCCCCCACCGCACGGCACCCCGGCCAGGCCCAGGGCGCAACCGGGGCCTGCAACAGCGTCTCCTCCGCGGCGCCCACCGGCAGCAGCGAGACGGAGAAGCCCTGCATGTCGAGCGAGGTCATCAGCGGCGCGGGGCCCACCATCCAGCGAATCCGCTCGCCGATGGACGAGCGCACCAGTTCCTCGGCCAGCACCGCCATCTCCAGCGGCATCGCCCCGCCGAGGTTGTTCAAGAGCGCCACATGCGGCCCCGGCCCGATCTTCGGGGCCAGGCGTTCGGCCACCATCCGCATCGCGGCGGCGGCGGTCGAGAAATCCACCTGCTCGATCCCCGGCTCGCCGTGGATGCCCAGCCCCAGCTCCGCCTTCCCGGCCGCGATCCGGTCCTGCTTGGGCGACCCCGGCACCGTGCAGGTATCCAGCGACATGCCGATCGAAACGACGCCCGCGATGGCCTTCTCCGCCGCGGCGGTGACGGCGGCCAGCGAGGCCCCCTGGTCGGCCAGCGCGCCAGCGATCTTGTGAACGAACAGCGTCCCCGCCACGCCCCGCGCCTGCGGCGCGTCGGGCAGCGCGATGTCGTCGTCCACCACCACCATCGACACGTCCAGCCCGAAGGCCCGCGCGCGTTCCGCCGCGAGGCCGAAGTTCAGCCGGTCGCCGGTGTAGTTCTTGACGATCAGCAGGCAGCCCGCCTTGCCCGTCACCGCCAGGATCGCCGCCAGCACCGCGTCGACCGAAGGCGAGGCAAAGACCTCGCCGCAGACCGCTGCCGTCAGCATCCCCTGCCCGACGAAGCCTGCGTGCGACGGTTCGTGCCCCGACCCGCCGCCCGACACCAGCGCGACGCGCGATTTGTCCCAGTCGGTGCGCACCACGACCTTGATGTGCGGATAGCCGTCCAGCCGCGCCAGCCGCCCGCCGCCCAGGCGCAGCGCGCCGTCGATGGCCTCTGTCACCAGCCGGTCCTTCGCGTTGATGAACTGCTTCATGGGCCGTCTCCCTGGCCGATCCGCGCACCCGCGGCGTCGAAGTACAGCGCCGCGCGCGGCGCGATGGCGATCCTGTCGCCGGGTTGATGGGTCGTATGCACGTCCGTCAGCGTCACGATGTCGTGGCCCTCCAGCCGCAGGTGCAGGCGGGTCTGGTCGCCCAGGTGCTCCACCCGCGTGACCTCGGCCGGCTGGCCCTCGCCCTGCCCGACATGCTCGGGCCGCATCCCGATGGTCTTCGCGGCCGACGGCGCGCCGGGGAACAGCCCCGCCGGCAGCAGGTTGATCCGCGGCAGCCCCAGGCGCGAGGCGACATACTGGCTGACCGGCGATTCGTAGATCTCGCGCGGCGTCCCGAACTGCGCCAGCCGCCCCTGGTCCAGAACGCCCACATGGGTCGCCATCGTCATCGCCT
>JAGRMS010000403.1:801-6113 GCA_020441135.1 Pseudooceanicola sp. | reverse complement strand
CTGATCGTCATCACCACGCCGATCTTCCTGCCCGTCGCCACCGCCTTCGGCGTCGATCCGGTGCATTTCGGCGTGATCCTGATCCTGAACCTCGGGATCGGCCTCTGCACGCCACCTGTGGGCGCGGTTCTGTTTGTCGGCTGCGCGGTCGGGCGAATACCGATCCAGCAGGCGATCTATTCGATCTGGCCCTTCTACCTGGCCGCCTTCGCGACGCTGATGATGGTGACATACATCCCCGGCCTGTCGCTCTGGCTGCCGTCCCTGTTCCACTGACCCCGGAGGCTTCCATGACCTATCCCGAAGTCCGGCCCGATCCCGGCATCACCCGCCGCGTCCTCGCCGAAAACCCCGCGATGATGGTGGTCTCGGTCAGGTTCGAGGCCGGTGCCGAAGGCAAGCCGCATTCGCACTTTCACGCCCAATCGACCTATGTGACCTCGGGCCGGTTCCGCTTCACCGTGGCGGGCAAGGCCGTGGAAATCGGCGCGGGCGACAGCATCGTCATCCCGCCGGACGCGGTGCATGGCTGCCTCTGCATCGAGCCGGGCGAGCTGATCGACACCTTTGCGCCGCGCCGGGACGACTTCCTGTGACGGCCTGCGAGACGCGCTACGCCATCGACCCGGCCTCGGCCAGGACGCTCGACACGGCTGGCCTGCGCGACCACTTCCACGTCGGCGGGCTGTTCGAACCGGGCGCGATCCGGCTGGTCTATTCGCACTACGACAGGCTGATCCTTGGCAGCGCGGTGCCGGACGGGGGCGCGCTGGTACTGGATCATGTGCCCGAGACCGGAACGCCCTCGATCCTCGACCGACGCGAGATGGGGGTGCTGAACATCGGCCCCGCAGGCACCGTGTCGGCAGGCGGCGAGACGCATGACGTTGGAACCGGCGAAATCCTCTACATCGGACGCGGCGCCGGTCCGGTGACGTTCGGCGGGGCAGGGCGGTTCTACATCCTCTCGGCCCCGGCCCATCGCACCTGCGCCACGACGCTTGTGACCGCCGACAAGGCGCGCCGGGTCGAGATGGGGGCAAAGGCCACCGCCAACGAGCGGGTCATCATGCAGTTCCTCCACCCCGAGGTGGTCGAGACCTGCCAGCTGGTGATGGGCTATACCGTCTTCAGGGAAGGCTCGGTCTGGAACACCATGCCCGCCCACACCCATGACCGGCGGATGGAGGCCTATCTCTATTTCAACCTCGCCGAAGGCGCGCGGGTGTTCCACCTGATGGGCGAGCCGACCGAGACGCGGCATATCGTGATGGGCAACGAAGAGGCGGTGATCTCGCCGCCCTGGTCGATCCACGCGGGCGCGGGAACCGGGGCCTATTCCTTCTGCTGGGCGATGGCGGGGGACAACATCGATTTCACCGACATGGACATGGTGGCGATGGAGACCCTGCGGTGAGCCGTTTCCGGCTGGACGGCAAGCGCGCGCTGGTGACGGGGGCGAACACCGGCATCGGCCGGGCCATCGCGCTGGGGCTGGCCGAGGCGGGCGCCCATGTGCTGGCGGCGGGGCGGTCGTCCTGTGCCGATACGGTGGCGCAGATCGAACGGGACGGGGGGACCGGCGAGGCGGTGAAGCTCGACCTCGCGGACCCGGCTGCGGCGGCAGGGCGCGTGGACGGGTTCGGCCCGCTCGACATCCTGGTCAACAACGCCGGGATCATCCGCCGGGCGGATTCGGTGGACTATACCGAGGCCGACTGGGACGACGTGATCGACGTCAACCTCAAGGCGGTGTTCCTGATGTGCCAGGCCTTCGCGCGCGGCGTACTGGCGCGTGGGCAGGGCGGTCGGATCGTCAACATCGCCTCGCTGCTGAGCTTTCAGGGCGGCATCCGGGTGCCTGCCTATACGGCGGCCAAGCACGGGGTGGCGGGGCTGACCAGGATCCTCGCCAACGAGTGGGCGGCGAAGGGGATCAACGTGAACGCGGTCGCGCCGGGCTACATCGCCACCAACAACACCGAGGCGCTCCGCGACGACCCCAAGCGGTCCGCGGAAATCCTCGCGCGCATCCCGGCCGGGCGTTGGGGCGACCCGGCGGATATCGCGGGGGCGGTCACGTTCCTCTGCTCGCCCGCCGCCAACTATGTCACCGGCGCGGTGCTGAACGTCGATGGAGGCTGGCTTGCCCGATAGGCTGACCCGCAGGACCACACCCGCGAAGACCGGGATCGTCCACCTAGGCCCCGGCGCGTTCTTCCGCGCCTTCCAGGCGATCTATACCGCCGAGGCGATGGCGGCGCAGGGCAGCGACTGGGGGATTACCGCGGTGAGCTTGAAAAGCCCGACCGCGCGCGACCAGCTGGACCCGCAGGGCGGGGTCTATACAGCCGTGGAACTGGGGCCTGAGGGGCGCAAGAGCCAGGTCATCGAGTCGATCGTCCGCGTGCTGGTCGCACCGGAAGACCCGGCGGCGGTGGTGGCGGCGATGGCCGATCCGGGCGTCCGCATCGTCTCCTTGACGATCACCGAGAAAGGCTATTGCCACGACCCGGCGACGGGTCGGCTGAATCGGGATCACCTCGATATCGTCCACGACCTCGCCAACCCCGGCCAGCCGCGCTCGGCCCCCGGCATGATCGTCGCGGCGCTGGCCGCGCGGCAAAAGGCGGGGGGCAAGCCCTTCACCGTGCTGACCTGCGACAACCTTCCGTCGAACGGAAAGCTGGCGAAAGGCATCGTCCTGGAATTCGCGCGCGCGGTCGACCCGGCGCTGGCCGATTGGATCGCCGCGAACGTGCCCTTCCCCTCGACCATGGTGGACCGCATCACGCCCGCCACGACGCCCGCCGACGTGGCGGCGCTGGCCAAGGCCGAGGGCTACGACGACCCGGCCTGCGTCATGCACGAACCCTTCCGGCAATGGGTGATTGAGGACGATTTCGCCGATGGCCGCCCCGCCTGGGAGGCCGGCGGCGCGCAGTTCGTGCGGGACGTCGAGGCGCACGAGCTGATGAAGCTGCGCTGCCTCAACGGCACGCATTCGACGCTGGCCTATCTCGGCTACCTCGCGGGCTACCAGACCATCGCCGAAACGGTGGCCGATCCCGCCTATGCCGCGCTCTGCGACAGGCTCTGGCGCGAGGAAATCGTGCCGACCGTGCCGCAGCCCGAGGGCGAAGATCTGGCCGCCTATTGCGCGGCGCTGCTGGCGCGGTATCGCAACCCCGGCATCCGGCACCGGACCTGGCAGATCGCGATGGACGGCAGCCAGAAGCTGCCGCAGCGCCTGCTGGGCGTCGCGCGCGCGCGGCTGGCGTCGGGGGAGGTTCCGAAAGGCGTCTGCCTCGCCGTCGCGGGGTGGATGCGCTATGTCGGCGGCGTCGATGAAGCCGGCGCGGCGATCGACGTGCGCGATCCGCTGGCGGCAGAGCTGCGCGCCGCCTCGGACAGTGCAGACACGCCCGAGGGCAAGGTCGCGGCGCTGCTGGCGCTGCGGCAGGTGTTCGATGCGGCGCTCGCGGAGGATGCGGCATTCCGCGCTTGTGTCACCGACGCCTACCGGACGCTTGCGACCAAAGGCGCCCGCGCGGCGGTGGCGGATTACGCGGGCTGAGGCGCGCGCTTTTCTGCTGCGCCCGCCGTTGGCATGTGTATCACTGGCCCCGCAAGACGGGCGCGGCCCGAGGAATGAGGAGATTGCAATGGACCTGCCGAAAAACGCCTTCAAGGCCGCGCTTTCGCAAGGCAAGCGGCAGATCGGCTACTGGTGCTCGATCCGCGACACGCTGGTGGTCGAGATGCTGGCGGGCTGCGGCTATGAATGGCTGCTGCTCGATACCGAACACGCGCCGATGGCGGGGACGGACACGCTGCCGCTGATGCAGGCCGCCGCGCCCTATCCGGTGTCCTGCGTGGTGCGTCCGGCCTGGAACGATACGGTCGAGATCAAGAAGCTGCTGGACTGCGGCGCGCAGTCGCTGTTGATCCCCTACGTCCAGAATGCCGACGAGGCGGCACAGGCGGTGAAGGCGATGCACTATCCGCCGCGCGGTGTGCGGGGCGTGGCGGGGGCGACGCGGGCGAGCCGGTTCGGGACGATCAAGGATTACGGCAAGCGGGCGAGCGAGGAGCTGTGCCTGCTGGTGCAGGTCGAGACCGCTGCGGCCTTGGCCGAGATCGAGGCGATTGCGGCCGTGGACGGGGTGGACGGTATCTTCATCGGGCCGGCGGACCTCGCGGCCTCGATGGGCTATCCGGGCGAGCCGTCGCACCCCGAGGTGCGCAAGGCAGTGGTCGATGCGACCAAGCGGATCCGGGCGGCGGGCAAGCCGCCGGGATTCCTGTCGACCGACATGGCCTTCTGTCAGGAGGTCTCGGACGCCGGGGCGCTGTTCCTCGCGGTGGGCGTCGATTCCATCGGCCTGCGGATGGCCGCGACAAGCCGCCGCGACGAGTGGCGCTGAGACCGTCCAGGGGGCGGATCCATTTGTCCTGGCTGGGCGGGGGTCAAGCATCTGATTTTGCTTGATTTCCATCGAGTGACAACCTGGGACAGGTTTTGTCCCAGGTTCTTCTGCCCGAATCCGGGCCTCCGAACACGCTGAGCGCGCGCGGAAAAGACCCTTACCGCCCCTTGAAAAGTCCGCCGAGGATGCCGCGCACGATGCGGCGGCCTGTGGTGCCTTTCAGCTCTTTTATCACCGCCTCGGTCATGGCGCTGCCGAAGGTGTCGGGCGTCTTCGGCGCGCGCGAGGTGGAGCGCGTGACGCGGTTGCCGGAGTAGCGCCGACCGGCGTTGTATTCCCGCGCCGCTGTCTCGGCGGCTTCGGCCTGGACCTCGGCCTGTTCCGCCTCTGCCGCCGCCTGCGATGCGCGGCGGGCCAGCATCTCGTAAGCCGAGTCACGGTCAACCGTGCGGTCGTATTTCCCCGCCAGCGCCGAAGCCGCCATCAGCGCACGCCGGTCGGCGGGCGCGATGGGGCCAAGCTGCGACGAGGGCGGGCGGATCAGGGTGCGCTCGACCATGCCGGGAATGCCCTTGCGCTCCAGCATCGACGTCACCGCCTCGCCGGTGCCGACCTCGCGGATCGCTTCCTCGGTCGAAAAACGCGGGTTGTCACGGTAGGTTTCGGCGGCAAGGCGCAAATCCTTGCGGTCCTTCGCGGTGAAGGCGCGCAGGGCGTGCTGCACCCGGTTGCCAAGCTGGCCCAGGATGTCCTCGGGCACGTCTGCCGGGTTCTGGGTGCAGAAGTAGACGCCGACCCCCTTGGAGCGGATCAGCCGCGCCACCTGTTCCACCTTGTCGACCAGCGCCTTGGGCGCGTCGTCGAACAGCAGGTGCGCCTCGT
>JAGRMS010000403.1:0-753 GCA_020441135.1 Pseudooceanicola sp. | reverse complement strand
CCTCGAAGAGTTCCGACAGCAGCCAGAGCAGGAAGGTCGAGTAAAGCCGGGGCGCGGCCATCAGCTTGTCGGCGGCGAGGATGTTCACCATGCCGCGCCCGTCCGTGTCGCGGCGCAGCAGGTCCGACAGCGCCAGCGCCGGTTCGCCGAAGAACCCCGCGCCGCCCTGGTTTTCCAAGACCAGCAGCCGCCGCTGGATCGCGCCGACCGAGGCGACCGCGACGTTGCCATAGCGCAGCGACAGCTTGTCCCGGTTCTCGCCGATCCAGACCAGCAGCGCCTGCAAGTCCTTGAGGTCGAGCAGCGGCAGCCCTTCCTCGTCCGCGACGCGGAAGGCGACGTTCAGGATGCCCTCCTGCGCCTCGGTCAGTTCCAGCAGGCGCGACAGCAGCAGCGGCCCCATCTCGGCCACCGTGGTGCGCACCGGGTGGCCCTGTTCGCCGAAGAGATCCCAGAAGGCGACCGGGAAGGCGGCGTAGGTGTAGTCGGCCAGTCCGATCTTCGTGGCGCGCGTGGTAAAGGCGTCGTGCAGCTTCGCGGCGGCAGAGCCCGAGACGGCGAGGCCGGACAGGTCGCCCTTCACGTCCGAGACGAAGACCGGCACCCCCGCGGCGCTGAAGCCTTCGGCGAGAATCTGCAAGGTCACGGTCTTGCCGGTGCCGGTGGCCCCGGCGATCAGCCCGTGACGGTTGGCGTAGCCAAGCAGGAGTTCCTGCGGCACGCCATACTCCGGCCCGCCGCCGCCGATGAAGA
>JAGRMS010000045.1:3415-11284 GCA_020441135.1 Pseudooceanicola sp. | reverse complement strand
AGGCCAGCGCGATCTCGCGCGCGGCCGCCTCCTTGGTCTTCTGGAACTCCATGTCCGACGGGCTGAATCCCATCGGTTTCCAGTCCAGCCCCCCCTCGAGGACCATCGGCCGCCCGGCATTGCGCGCGCCCTGGTAGTTGGCCTCGATCTCTTCGGACAGGCGTTGGAACTGGTCGTCCGCCATCGCCCCGTGACCCTCGGACGAGTGGTAGACCAACGCCCCGCTCGGCCGCGCCGCGTTGTCCAGCAGCGCCTTCGACCAGCGCGACGCACTGTTGTGAACGTCCACCGCCATCGCCGCCGCCTGCAACGGCGACAGCCCGTAATGATCGTCCTGCGGGTGAAAGCTGCGGATATGGCAGATGCCTGCCACCGCGCCCGTCACGTCGAAACGATGCTTGCGGGCGCCAACGGCATATTCATAGGCAATCGGCCACCCGTCGTCGCCGGGAACCACGCGCATGCGGTCCGACCGCAGCACGTGCAGCTCAACGGGCAACTCGCTGCCGCCCGTGACGGCCTCGACATAGGCGTTTCCGGTGAGCAGAAGCTGCCCGAACAGCGCCTCCATCAACTCGGCGCGCCCCTGCGCCAGGTTGGGCCGGTTCACAAGGTTCAGGATGGGGTGCAGGTCGTATCGCTTCTGCCCGTCCTGCAGGACCAGCGGCAGCGCCGCCGCCGCTTCGGCAATCAGCTTGACCGACCGGAACCCGACCGGGTTGCCGGTGAACCCCGATCTTGTCAGCGACACGGCATCCCGGGGGCTCCAGGCCACCCGGCCCGAGGAGTGATAGGCAACCACCGGGCCGGTCGCGCTCGACTTCGTCTCCGTCGCGCCGCCATCGCCATTCCGGCGCAGGAAATTCAAGACCATGCAAGGTGCTCCTCGTTGTCGCCAGGGCCTGCCCGTTCCGATCCGGCCAGATTGCTCGCGAGGACTTTTCGGCGAAAAGGTAAAAGGTTCCGCGAACAGACCGTGCGGTGGGTCTCAGACGACGCGGACGCGCGGCACGCGATAGCTGGCGGATGGCGCGATCATCAGCTCGTGCAGCGCCCAGACCAGCGCGTCCAGCCGGTCCGGAGATCCCTGCCCCTGAAAGCCCCGAACCGTCATCTGCGCCATCTGGTCTTCCAGTTCGGTCAGGCCAGGGGCATGGAAGACACGCCCCTGTTCGTAAAGCGCCGCCACCGGTTCGGCGCGCGCCAGCTTGCCTCTGGAGGCGTGAACGGACTTGTAGGGAACAAGGGGATCGACCTGCCGGATGACTTCCTCGACCAGTTGGCCGCCCT
Organism: Pseudooceanicola sp.; assembly: GCA_020441135.1. Classification (GTDB taxonomy): domain Bacteria; phylum Pseudomonadota; class Alphaproteobacteria; order Rhodobacterales; family Rhodobacteraceae; genus Seohaeicola_A. Next base: position 9,994 of record JAGRMS010000045.1, on the reverse strand, counting down.
GGTTCACCTCGGCGACCAATCGTTCCGCCCCGTATTTGTCCATCGCGGCAATGGCGGCGCAGGCCCATCCGACCGGGCCAACCCCCTGCACGGTACAATCGGCAATGACATAGGCCTGCCACGTCTGCGGCGGTCCCGACATGACGGCCCCGGCCACAACGATGCCGCAAGCATCCGACCCGGGGTTCGCGCTCACCGAAGGGTCGACGGCCACCACGATCCGGTCGAGTTTCGGAATGCTCTGCACCCGCCCCCGTTCCAGCATGGCTGCGGTCCACAAGGCCCCGTCGATCTCGGTGAGCAGTTCGCCATCGAGTTCCTGCCGGCCAAGGCGGCTGCCTGCGTAGCGCGCCCTGACTTCGTCCAGAAAGCTGTCCGCCAGGTTTGCCCTGTTCGCCTCGGTGGGCGCATGGGTGGACACCGTCGAGGGCGCGTCGAGCAGTTTCCGCAACAATGCGATGCCGCGCGGCGTCGTCGTCACGCAGCTTCTCGGGTCGTCCCCCAACCGCAAGGCGAACTGAAGCATGTCCCATGTCGCTTCGGCATTCGGCCATTTCGCAAGCTCATCTGCCCAGGCCGCATCGAACTGCGGCCCCCGCAGCCCGTCCGGGTCGTGCGAGGAATAGGCCTGCGCCTCGGCCCCGTTCGGCCAGATGAGCTTGCGCTCCGACGTCTTCCAGGTCGGGCGGCGATCCGGGGGCGAGCAATCGAGGATGCCGCTGTCGCCCAGCACCATCACTTCGCGTACCTGGTCGTAGGTCTCGCCAACCAATGCCACCCGGCACGCCGCCCCCCGATCCAACGGCTTGGCGCCTTCGACAATGCTGCGCACCCATTCGGACCCTGCCCGCGTCTTGCCCGCGCCACGCCCGCCGAGGATCACCCAGGTCCGCCACCTGCCACCCGGCGGGCGCTGGTGCGGCAGCGCCCAGAACTCGAAGACGAAGGGCAGCGCGCAGAGGGCCTCGTTGCTCAACCCGTCAAGAAACGCCGTCCTCGTTGCAGCAGGCACGCAGGCGAGCCAGCCTGCAACCGATCTCTTTTCGGGCACCGTCCAGGTCCAGGGCATGTCCGCCCTGGGCAACTCCGGCCTGTCTGGCAAGTTGTTCGACAAGGCACGACTCCACTTTCTGGCAAGTCCGGATCAACCCTTCGACCGAACTCAATTGCTTGCTGGCCGGGTTGACGTCCGGGTGTTCGGTCGCCCGCAGTTCCTCGCACATTCGCTCGGCATCCTGCCGGACGCGCTGCACCGAAGCGTGCAGCGACTGAAGCAGGTCGGCCGTATCGGCAACGCGTTCTTCCGCAGTTTTCACGGTCATTTCTCTGGTCTGGACCTCTCGGGTCTTGGGTCCGTACGAGCGAAATGAAAAACGGCCGACGGGTCTGTCCCGCGGCCGTTCCCAATTCTCCTAGCTTGCCGAAAGGTATACGCCTGACCGTCCTGCAAGTCAAGTTACGGCGACTCACCTTCGCCTTCTAACCGTCCGGCAACATTAACGAAAAATGAACAGCGCGTGCGCCGGTGCCGTTCAGTTGCCGCTCTGGTTCTGCTCGATCTGCCGCCACTTCGCGACGTTGCGGTTATGCTCTTCCAGTGTCGCCGCAAAGGCATGTCCGCCGCTGCCGTCCGCCACGAAGAACACGAAATCCGTCGCCGCGGGATCGACCGCCGCATCCAGGCTCGCCTGCCCCGGGTTGGCTATCGGCGTCGGCGGCAGGCCGTCGATCACATAGGTGTTCCAGGGCGTCGCCCGGTTCAGCTCGCTCTGCCGCAGCCCCCGGCCCAGCACCCCTTGCCCGCGCGTCAGCCCGTAGATCACGGTCGGATCGGTCTGCAACCGCATTCCCTTGTTCAGCCGGTTGACGAAAACGCTCGCCACGTCCCGCCGCTCGGTCGGCACGCCGGTTTCCTTCTCGATGATCGAGGCCAGCACCAGCATCTCTTCCGGGCTCTTCAGCGGCAGGTCCGGGGTCCGCTTGTTCCAGGCCGCCGCAATCCGCGCGCTCTGCTTTGCCGTCATCTCGTCGATCAGCGACTGGCGGGAGGCATCGGGCAGGATATCATAGCTGTCCGGTGCCAGGGTGCCTTCCGGCGGAACCTCCACCTCGCCCGCCAGCATGTCCATGCTCTTGAGCGCCTCCGTCACCTGCCAGCTCGTGACGCCTTCCGCCAGCACCAGGCGATAGCGCGTATCGCGCTGCTCGCGCACCTTGGCGAATTCTTCCGGCACGTCCGTTGCAGCAAGATCGAACTCGGCCCGTTCCACAAAATCGTTGCTCGCAGGATCCAGCTCGCGCACGCGTACCTGCGTCCGCGTCACGCCGACGAGATACACCACCTCGGTCCCGCAGGTATTCGCCCCGCCCCTCGTGATGATATCGCCGATCTCCTCCATCGAGGCACCGGGCGGCAGCAGGTAGCTGCCGAACTTCAGGTCATCCGCCTTGTCCGCATAGCGCATGGCCACCCGGAACAGCGACGCGTTGCCCACCGCCCCCTGTTCGCCCAGCCGGCTGCTCACCTTTCCGATACTGTCTCCCGGGACAACGCGGAAACAGATCGCATCCGTGAGCGGCCCCGGCCCCGAGTACTGCGACTTGCCCCATAGCACCAGTCCGGCGGCCAGGAACAACCCGACCGCCAGAAATGTCAGCATGTTCGAGGCAAGCGCCCGCCACATCAGGCGATCTTTCCGAAGATCACGCTCGCATTGGTGCCTCCGAAGCCGAAGGAGTTCGACAGCGCCACGTCGATCTTGCGTTCGCGTTTGGCGTTCGGCGCCAGATCCACCTTCGACTCCACCGCCGGATTGTCCAGGTTGATCGTCGGCGGGGCCACCTGGTCGCGGATCGCGAGGATCGAGAAGATCGCCTCGATCGCCCCGGCCGCGCCCAGCAGGTGTCCCGTCGCCGACTTGGTCGACGACATCGTCACCTTGCCCGCCGCATTGCCCAGCATCCGCTCGACCGCCGCCAGCTCGATCACGTCGGCCATCGTGCTGGTGCCATGCGCGTTGATATAGTCCACATCCGCCGGTTCCAGCCCCGCGCTCTTCAGCGCCGCCCGCATCGACCGCTCGGCCCCGTCGCCATCCTCGGACGGAGCCGTGATGTGATAGGCGTCGCCGGACATGCCATAGCCCAGCACCTCGGCATAGATCTTGGCCCCGCGCGCCTTGGCGTGCTCGTATTCCTCCAGCACGACGACGCCCGCGCCCTCGCCCATCACGAACCCGTCACGGTCGGCGTCATAGGGCCGGCTCGCCTTGGTCGGGTCATCCGCCCGCTTGGTCGACAGCGCCTTGCAGGCGTTGAAGCCGGCAATCCCGATCTTGCAGATCGCGGCCTCGGCCCCGCCCGCGATCATCACGTCGGCATCGCCCCAGCGCACCATCCGGCTCGCATCGCCAATCGCGTGCGCGCCGGTCGAACAGGCCGTCACCACCGAATGGTTCGGCCCCTTGAACCCGTAACGGATGCTGACCTGCCCCGAGATCAGGTTGATCAGCGCCCCCGGAACGAAGAACGGGCTGACGCGCCGCGGCCCCTTCTCCGCCATCATCACCGCCGTATCGGCGATCGAGTTCAGCCCGCCGATGCCCGACCCGATCAGCACGCCCGTACGCTCCTGGCCTTCCTTGTCGGTCGGCTTCCAGCCGGAGTCCTCCACCGCCTGCACCGCCGCCGCGATGCCGAACATGATGAAGGTATCGACCTTCCGCTGTTCCTTCGGCTCCATGTAGCGATCGGCGCAGAACGTCCCGTTGCTCCCGTCGCCGCGCGGCACCTCGCAGGCATAGGTCGTGGTCAGCCCGGTCGGATCGAACTGGGAGATCGGACCCGCGCCGGACTGCCCCGCCAGCAGGCGCGACCAGCTCTCCTCGACGCCATCCGCAAGCGGCGTCACCAGTCCCAGCCCCGTCACCACAACTCTGCGCATCTGCTGCCCCTTTGCCCCCGTGAGCGTTACATCGCCACGTTTCCAAAATCGGAACGGTCTTACCCGCTGCCCTTGCCCCCGGCAAGCCTGTCAGGCGCCCGTCCGCTGCCGCCCGATCAGGCCCAGGATCGTCGTCAGCAGCTGTGCCGCCGTCCGCGCCCCGATGCCGTCCCGGTCCCGCTCGGGCATGAACTCCACCATGTCGACTCCCGCCAGAACTGCCTTGACCGCCACGCCCCGGATCAGCGCCAGCGTCTCGCGATAGGTAAGCCCTCCCGCCGTCGGCGCAATGACCGCCGGCATGATGGCCGGATCAAGCGCGTCCACGTCCAGGCAGATCACGACCCGTGCGCCCTCCGGGACGAGATCCACCGCCCGCGCGATGCCGCCCTCGGACACCTCATGCGCCGGGATCAGATGCGCGCCCCAGGCCAGCGCCGCCTCCATCGCGTCCACCCCGGCCGAACCGACGCCTCGCGCGCCCACCTGCACGATGCGCTCCACATGCGCCATCTCGCTCGCCCGCCGCATGGTCGAGGACAGGCCCAGCCGCTCGCCCCGCACGTCGTCCCGCCAGTCGATATGCGCGTCGATCTGGAGTATGGTGATCGGCGCCCCGTCAAATGCCCGCAGCATCCCGAGCGGCACCGAATCGTCGCCTCCCAGCAGCACCGGCACACCGCCCTGCCCCAGAACCTCCCGTGTCGCCGTCTCGATCCGCGCCCGGTTTCCCGCCGGATCGTCCGGATCGGTGGCAAGGTCGCCCGCGTCCACCGCTCGCACGCCCGGCGGCAGCAACGGCCCGCCCAAGTCGAAGTTCACCCGTTCCACCGCCCCGGCGTAATCGGCCGAGCCCGCGCGGATCGCCGTCGGCCCTCCTGCGCAATAGGCCCCGACCCAAGGGTAGGGCGTCGCGCAGTCCGCGCCGAAGATCACGATATCCGCCGCTGCGCCGACACTGCCGACGCGGTCCAGCCCGAGGAAAGTGCCGGGCGTCCCGGCCCCTCCGATCATTTCCGCAAGCGTTGCCATGCTCAGATGAAGTCCGCCACCCGCTCCGGCTCCGGCCGTGCCACCGCCAGTGCCTCGGCAAGGTCCACCGTCCCGTGATACAAGGCCCGCCCCACCAGCGCCCCGGCGATGTTGTGGATGTATTTCAGCCGCGCGATATCGTCCGCCGTCCGCACCACCCCGCTGGCGATCACCGGCGTCCGGCTCTGCCGCGCCAGGCCCGAGATCAGCCCAAGCTGCGCCTCGACCTGCGCATTGGCGTCCGCCTCGATATCCGTCACCACGATGCCCGCCAGCGGCACCCCGTCGAAGGCGGCGATGAAATCCTCTGGCGTGAACGCACTTTCGCGCCGCCAGCCATGCGTCATCACCCGGCCGGCCCGCACGTCCACCGACAACACGATCTGGTCGGGATGATACTTCGCCAGATCCTTGACCATATGCGGATCCTGCGCCGCCAGCGAGCCGACGACGATCCGCCCCGCCCCCTTGTCGATCCAGCGTTCCACCGTCTCGCGGCTTCGGAAGCCGCCCGCCAGCTGCACCGGGATACCGACGCCGCGGATCACCTGTTCCACCAGTTCCACGTTGCGCGGATTGCCCTCCACCGCGTCGAGGTCGGTCAGGTGCATCCACTCCGCGCCCGCCTCGGCAAAGCTCTGCGCCTTTTCCAGCACGTCCACGTTCCAGACCCGCGGCGCGTCGATCCGCGCCCGGTCCAGCGAGACGCAGCGGCCTCCCATCACTTCGATCGTCGGGTAGATCAACATTCCGGCCTCCCTCCATCCTGTCTGACTGGCGCCAGTCTAGCACATCGCGGCCGACGGCAAACGCCTACCTGCGCCCCGCGGGTCCGTCCCGCCGCATCAGCACGGAACCGCCCGCGCTGCCCGTGAGCCGGTAGCCCAGGGTATCGGCCAGCTCCAGCGAGCCCTCGTTGCCCTCCGCCACCTTCGCCACCAGCCGCCCGGTCACGACGCGGTCGAACCAGTCATGCGCCGCCCGCACCGCCTCCAGCGCCAGCCCGTTTCCGGCGCAATCCGCCAGCATCAGCCAGCCGACCTGCGGGTAGGCGTCGAATTCCTCGTCCACCACCTCGCTGTCGAAATAGAACCCGGTCTGCCCCACGATGGTCCGGCTCTTCTGGTCGACGACCGCCCACTGGCCGAACCCGGTCATCTGCCAGTGCCCGGCGTTGCGCAGGAACGCCTCCCAGGCCCGCCGCCTCGGCCAGCCGCCGCCGTTCATCACGCGCAGCGCGTCCGGCATCGCGCAGATGCTCGCATATCGCTCGAAATCCTCGGGACGCATCGCCCGCAGGGTCACGCGCAATCCGTTCAATGTCGGAGTGGATCGGATCATATTGGCGCCCGTCCTTGCCCTCTGCCTCGGTCCGACCTGACTACCCGAGCGGCCATCGCGCAAGCCAAAATTGCCCCGCACAAAGAAAAACGGCACCTCCCCGCCGGGAGATGCCGTCCTCGCATCGTCTCGCTGAAGCGATCAGGCCGCTTCGCTGATGAACTTCACCGCGTCGCCGAAGGTCTGGATGGTCTCGGCCGCGTCGTCCGGGATCTCGATGCCGAACTCTTCCTCGAAGGCCATCACCAGCTCGACCGTGTCGA
>JAGRMS010000045.1:0-3379 GCA_020441135.1 Pseudooceanicola sp. | reverse complement strand
TTCTCGGTCACCTTGTCCTCTTCCACCCCAAGGTGCTCAACAACGATCTTCTTCACGCGGTCTGCGACGTCGCTCATGTCCGTTCCTCATTCTCAAGCGGGCGTTTGGCCCTGGTATGCCCATGCCCGCTGCGGGTGGGGTCTGTTTAGCCCCGGAACCCGGGACGCCTTGGTGCCCTCTATATCGGGCAGGACAGCCCGGTGCCAAGGCCCCGCCTGCCAAAATCTGCGCCGCTATAGCACAGAGATCGCCGTTGGCAAACGCTTTCGCAAACCGCTTCTAGCCCGGCGGGAAACCCGCCGGCCGCCACAGATTCGACGATTTTCCGCGCCAGTTTCGGGTTTGACCCGACCACCTCGCGAACAGGATAACGTCACTTGCGACAGACCCGGATTGACTGGCCAAGACCCGATCTCCCCGCCACGTCCGACGCGGGCGCGTGGAGTGACGTCACCGGCCTTCTCACCGAACCGCAGATCACCCTGCTTGCCCTGCTCGCAAGCCTCGCCGTCCTCGCCGCCTACGCCGTCCTGCGCCGCGCCGCCCCCGATGACGTCGCGCCGCCGGCCACGACCCGCCGCCTTGCCGCTCCCCGCCCGGTCACGCTGCTGCTTCGTCCCAGTCCAGCCCGGCAACTGACCCGGATGCCATAGGGGTCAGAGCATCGCCATCCCGCCGTTGACGTGCAGCGTCGCGCCGGTGACATAACCCGCCTCGGGGCTGGCGAGATAGAGAACCGCCGCTGCGACCTCGGCCGCATCGCCCATGCGCCCGGCCGGCACCTGCGTCAGGATCGCCGCCTTCTGGTCGTCGTTCAGCTTGTCGGTCATCGCCGTGGTAATGAACCCCGGCGCCACCACGTTGACCGTGATGTTGCGGCTCGCCACCTCATAGGCCAGCGCCTTGGACATGCCGACCATGCCAGCCTTCGAGGCCGCGTAGTTCCCCTGCCCCGGATTGCCCGTCGCTCCAACGACCGAGCCGATGTTCACGATCCGGCCCCAGCGCGCCTTCATCATGCCCCGAAGAACCGCCCGGCACAGCCGGAACGTCGCCGTCAGGTTCACATCGATCACGCTCTGCCACTCTTCGTCGGACATCCGCATGAACAGGTTGTCCCGCGTGATCCCAGCGTTGTTGACGAGGATGTCGACCGCCCCCATCGCCGCCGCGGCCTGCTTGGGCAGGTCCGCCACGGCACTCAGGTCCGACAGGTTGCAGGGCACCACATGCGCCCGCTCTCCCAGCTCATCCGCCAGCGCCTGCAACGGCTCCACCCGCGTCCCCGACAGCGCCACCGTGGCGCCCGCCTTGTGCAGATGCCGCGCGATCTCGCCGCCGATGCCCCCCGAAGCGCCCGTCACCAGCGCGCATTTTCCCGTCAGATCGAACATGCCCTGCTCCTGTCCGTTTCGCGGCAAGATTTTTCGAAAAATCTTGCCCAAAAATTTTCCAAAATTTTTGGCCTGGCGAGACCGTCAGCCCGCCATCACCGCCCGCACATCCTCCGGGGTGCCGACCGCCTTGCACTCGATCGCCTTGTCGATCCGCCGGATCATCCCCGACAGCGCCTTGCCCGCCCCGATCTCCCAGGCCTCGGTCACACCGGCCGCCGCCATCGCCAGCACGCTCTCGCGCCAGCGCACGGCACCCGTCACCTGCGCCACCAGCAATTCCCGTATCCGCGCCGGGTCCGCCACCGGCCCCGCGATCACGTTGGCATAGACCGGCGCCACCGGGGCCTTGATCTCCACTCCCGCCAGCGCCCCGGCCATTACCTCGGCCGCCGGCGCCATCAGCGCGCAATGGAACGGCGCGGAGACCGGCAACAGGATCGCCCGCTTGGCGCCCTTGCCCTTGGCGATCGCCACCGCCCGCTCGACCGCCGCCTTGTGGCCCGAGACCACCACCTGCGCCGGATCGTTGTCGTTGGCCGCCTCGCAGACCTCGCCCTGCGCCGCCTCGGCAGCCACCGCGCGCGCGCCGTCCAGGTCCAGCCCCAGCAGCGCCGCCATCGCGCCGACGCCCACCGGCACCGCCTGTTGCATCGCCTGCCCCCGAGTCCGCAGCAGCCGCGCCGCATCGCCGATCCCCAGCGCACCCGCCGCCGCCAAGGCCGAATACTCGCCCAGCGAATGCCCGGCCACGCAGGCCGTATCGGCAACCCGGAACCCCTCGGCCTCCAGTGCCCGCACCGCTGCCATCGACGTCGCCATCAGCGCCGGCTGGGCGTTCTGCGTGAGCGTCAAGGCTTCGATCTCGCCGCCCCAGATCAGCCCGCTCAAATCCTCGCCCAGCGCGTCGTCCACCTCTTCGAACACCGCGCGCGCCGCCGGATAGGCATCCGCCAGCGCCTTGCCCATGCCGATGGATTGCGCCCCCTGCCCGGGGAATACCAGTGCCCTGTTCATCGCGTGCCCTCCCGTTTTGACCGGGATAGCCCGGCCCAAGGGGGGACGCAACGGCCTCGGGGCTACTCGACGATCGTCACCATGCCGCTCAGCTGCGACTTCAACGCCGCCCGCGCGCTGGCATCGTCGATCACCAGCCGCATCAGCACGCTGCCATCGACATCGACCAGCTGCACCGAATTGCTGGCGAAACGCACGGAACCCAGACTGTCGTATCCCCGCCGCAGGATCGTCTGCGGCCGCCCCCGGTCGTTCTTCTGCAACACCCGCACTTCCCGCCGGATCGGATCGAAATACGCGTCCGGCTGGGCGTCCCGGTGGCTACGCATCAGCACGGCCAGCCCGCAGAAGAAGAAGAACACCGAGATGCCGAGCTTTATGACGGTCAGCGACCCATCGGCCCCTTCGTCAGGCAGCAGCCACATGCTCGCGGCCGCCAGGATGAAGGCCGCTCCGAACACGCGGAACATCACCGCCCGCACCGGCCAGTTCGGCGCAAAGGCCAGCATCACCGGCGCGTGCTCCTGAAAGGCACCGTCCGTTTCGGCGTGATCGCCACCCTGCCCTTGCACCAGGTCCATCGTCATCCGCTCCAAAGCGCCCCCGCGTGCGCCATCATGGTTAAGAAAGCGCCCGGAATGCGGCGCCCCCGGGGAAATCCACGGGCATCGCCGCCAGTCCAGAACCGCCTTGCCCCCGCCGCCAATCCGTGTATACGGACGCATCCCTTTGCACTTCACCGAACCGCGCAGACTCTCGTGGCGGGGCCGCAAGGGGGATCATGGCCCCACCGTTGAAATGCGCCTGGATAGAAGCAGGAGTACACATGCCGCTTTACGAGCATGTCATGATTGCGCGTCAGGACTTGTCCAACACGCAAGCCGAAGGCCTCATCGAACATTTTGGCACCGTGCTGTCCGATAACGGCGGCAAGCTCGTGGATCACGAGTACTGGGGCGTCAAGACGA
>JAGRMS010000044.1 GCA_020441135.1 Pseudooceanicola sp. | reverse complement strand
GATCCGGTCTGGTTCGGGCTGATGCTGCTGCTGGCCTACGAGGTCGGGTTCACCACGCCGCCCTTCGGCCTGCTGCTTTACATCATGCTGGGGGTCGCGCCGAAGGGGACGACGCTGAAGACCGTGGCGCTGTCCGCCGCGCCCTATGTCGGGCTGACGCTGGTGCTGATCGTGATCATCGCGCTGCTGCCGCCGATAGCCCTGTGGTTACCAAGTCTGATGGGACGATAACATGAGCTTTGCCCTGGTGATCTTCTACGACCGCGCCGATGTTTCGGTGCCCGAGGCGGAACTGGCGGCCCTGCATGGGCTGCTGGGGTCGGTTCCCGGTGTGACCGAGGCGGTGGTCTTCACGCCCTCGACGGCGCGCGACCTCTACGTCGCCGACGGCGCGCCGCCGCCCTTGGGGGTGCAGTTGCACTTCGCCACGCTGGAGGAACTGGAGACGGCTTGCGAGGCCGGGGGCGCGCTGGCGGGGATGGCGGCGGTGCTGCCCTCGCTTGCCGGTATCCGCGCCGACGCGCAGGCGTTCTGGCGGCGGACGTGGAGCGTGCCCGAGCCACGGCCGGCCGACCGGATGTGTTCCTACGTCGTCCACTACATCGGCCCGGCGCAGGATCTGAATGCCTGGCTGAAACACTACGTCGCGGGCCATCCGCCGATCTTCCAGCGCTTCCCCGGCATCCGGGGCATCGAGATCCTGACGCGGGTGGACTGGATCAGCGGCCTGCCCTTCGACAAGGCGGACCACATGCAGCGGAACCGCGTGACCTTCGACAGCCCCGAGGCGCTGACCGCCGCGCTGACCTCGCCCGTGCGGCACGAGCTGCGGGCCGACTTCCACAACTTCCCGCCCTTCGAGGGCGGCAACTATCACTACCCGATGTGGACCGACCGGGTGGCGCTGGCATGACCACCGACTTCACCGTCCGGCGCGAGCCGCCGCTCTCCGCCAAGGTGGGCGAGCGGCTGCGGCAGATGCTGGCGACGCAGGTCTTCGAGCCGGGCGACCGGCTGGTCGAGGAAGACCTCGCCCGCCGCCTGTCGGTGTCGCGCACCCCGGTGCGCGAGGCGCTGTTCCGGCTGGAACAGGCGGGGCTGGTGGAGCAGCGTGACGGTGGCTTCCACGTGCCGCGCCTGTCGCTGAGGGATGTCCACGAGATCTTCCAGATCCGCCGCCTGATCGAGCCGCAGGCGGTGTCGGACATCGCCGAGATCGTCACCGCCGCCGACCTGGCGCTGTTCCGCAAGGGGCGCGACCGGCTGATGGCGGCGGACAACGTGGAGGATTCCGCTGCCGCCAACATCGCCTTTCGCGGGCTGTGGCTGGCGCGCATTCCCAACCGGCGGATGCTGGACGTGCTGGCGCGCTTCGACGACCAGGTGGTGATGGTGCGCCGCGCGACGCTGCTGGAACCGGCGGCGCGGCAGGCGGCCCGGGATGGCGTGCGCGCGCTGGTCGCGGCCTTCGAGGCGCGTGACGCGCAAGCCGCGCGGCGGGTGATGGAGGGGTTCATCGATTCGGCCCTGCACTGGTTCGAACGGGAAGTGGAGACCGAGGCATGAGCGTGCTGGATCAACTGCTGGCCGAACTCGGCCCCGACGTGGTGACGCCGGGTCCGCAGGTGCCCGCACCGCATCATCACGACTGGTCGGGGGAACCGCCGGTGATGCCGCTGGCGCTGGTGCGGCCGCGAACAACCGCTGAGGTCTCGGCCGCGCTGCGGCTTTGCCATGCGAGCGGGACGCCCGTGGTGCCGCAGGGCGGCCGCTCCGGTCTCTGCGGCGGCGCGCGGCCGGTGCCGGGGGGCGTTGCCCTGTCGCTCGACCGAATGAACCGGGTGGTCGGCATCGACACGCGACAGGCGACGATGACGGTGGAGGCGGGCTGCGTGTTGCAGAACGCGCAAGGAGCGGCGGCGGAGGCCGGGCTGCTCTTGGGCGTCGACCTTGGCGCGCGGGGCACCTGCACGGTGGGCGGCGTGATCTCGACCAACGCGGGCGGGGTGCAGGTGCTGCGCTACGGCATGACGCGCGAGAACCTGTTGGGGCTGGAGGTCGTGCTGGCCGACGGCACGGTTTTGCCCGCGATGAACCAGCTGTTGAAGAACAACGTCGGCGTGGACCTGAAGCACCTGTTCATCGGCACCGAGGGGCTGCTGGGCGTGGTGACGCAGGCCGTGTTCCGCCTGCATCCGCGCCCGACGCACACTGCGACGGCCTTCGCGGGATGTGCCGGTCCGGGCGAGATGCTGGCGCTGCTGGCCCACGCACGGGCGACCCTTGGCCCGGCGCTGACCTCGTTCGAGGCGATGTGGCCGAGCTTCTACGACGTGATGCGCCCTGGCATCGGCGCGGCGCATCCGCTGGAGGGCACGCACGGGATGTATGTGATCCTCGAGGCGGGCGGGTTCGATGCCAGCGTCACGGAGCGGATGGAGGCTTCGCTGGCCGGGGCGATGGAGGCGGGACTGGTCGAGGATGCGGTGATCGCCCGCAACGCGCGGGAAGAGGCGGGCCTCTGGGCGGTGCGCGAGTCGGTGTCGGAATACGGGCGCATCCTCGGCCAGATGACGCCGTTCGACATCGGGCTGAAGCTGGACCTGATGGAAGAGGCGACCAACCGCATGGACCAGGCGCTGCGGGCGCGCTGGCCGGACGTCCGGGCGCTGTTCTACGGGCACATGGGCGACAGCAACCTGCACCTGGTGGTGAACGTGCCGGGCGCGGACCCGCAGCCGTCGAAAGAGGTCAAGGAGATCGTCTACGGGCTGACCCGCGACTACGGGGGCACGGTGTCGGCAGAGCACGGTATCGGCACGTTGAAGCGGGACGTGATCGGCTACAGCCGCTCGCCCGAGGAACTGGCCGCGATGCGGGCGGTCAAGGCCGCGCTGGACCCGAAGGGCATCCTGAACCCAGGGCGGAGCTTTGCCGCATGAAACGCCGGTATTATTCCGGGCGCGACCCGGCGCGGGCGCAGTCCGTTGCCGACCTGCGGGCGATGGCGCTGCGGCGGCTGCCGGGGTTCGTGGCGGAATACATGGAGGGCGGGGCCGAGGAAGAGGGGACGCTGCGCGCCAACCGGGCGGGTTTCGCGCGGCCCGGGCTGGCGCTGCGGGTGTTGCGCGACGTGCGTGAGGTTTCGGCAGAGGCGTCGTTGCTGGGTCAAGCGGCGGGCCTGCCGCTGGTGATCGCGCCGACGGGCTACGCGGGCATCTTCTGGCCCGAGGGCGACGTGATGCTGGCCCGCGCGGCGACGGCGGCGGGGATCCCGTTCTGCCAGAGCATGATCTCCAACACGTCGTTGCAGGATGTCCGCGCGCGCACCGGGTGCCGCCACTGGATGCAGGTCTATCCCTTTGGCCGCGACGTGTTTGCGGCGGTTTTCGAGGCCGCGGAGAAGGCGGGCAGCGAGGCGGTTGTGCTGACGGTGGACGGTCCGGTGATCGGCAACCGCGACTGGGACCGGCGGAGTTACCGCAGGCCCTTCTCACTGTCGCCGCGCAGCTTCGCCGAGATGCTGACCCACCCGCGCTGGATCGCCTCGGGCCCCATGCGCGGCCTGCCGGGGTTTCCAAATATCGAAGCCTATGCGCCTGCGGGCACGAAAGGCACGGCGGCGGTGGCGCGCTGGGCGGTGTCGGGACTGGACAAGTCGCTGGACTGGGACGAATGCGCCCGCCTTCGCAGCCAGTGGAGGGGCCGCTTCATCGTCAAGGGCATCGCCCATCCCGACGACGCCCTGCGGGCGGTCGAGGCGGGGGCGGATGCGGTGGTCGTCTCGAACCACGGCGGGCGGCAGCTGGACGGCGCGCCTGCGAGTATCGACCTGCTGCCACCGGTGGTGGCGGCGGTCGCGGGCCGGGCCGAGGTCTATCTCGACAGCGGCATCCGGCGCGGGGCGGATATCGTGCGGGCGCTGGCGCTGGGCGCGACGGGCGTGCTGGCGGGGCGGGCGATGCTGTACGGTCTGGCGGCGGCGGGCGAGGCGGGGGTGGCGCGGGCCATCGCCATCCTGCGGGAAGAAATGCTGCGCTGCATGGCGCTGCTTGGCGTGACGAAGCTGGCCGACCTTGGCCCCCACATCTTTCATCCGGAGCGAGCATGAGCCTGCGCACCCGTCTTCAGGGAATGAAAGCGCCCCTGACCGGCCCCTTCCTCGCCGTGCCATCGCCGATGGTGACGGAGATCGCCTGCGCGCATGGTCCCGATTTCGTCTGCATCGACACGGAACATGGCCCGGTCAGCGCCGAGGCGGGCGAGAACATGGTGCGCGCCGCCGCGCTGCATGGGGTTCCGGCGCTGGTGCGGGTACCAGGGGTCGATCCCGTCGCCATCGGCCACGCGCTCGACTGGGGCGCGGCGGGGGTGCTGGTGCCTCGGGTGAATTCGGCTGAACAGGCGCGGGCGGTGGTCGATGCCGCCCGCTATCCGCCCGAGGGCAGCCGGGGCGCGGGGCCGGGGCGGGCGTCGCTGTATGGCAAGGCGATCCCGGAGGCGATCGAGGCGGCGCGGCGGGACACGGTTGTCGCGCTCCAGATCGAGACGCTGGCGGCGCTGGAGGCGCTGGACGGCATCCTCGCCGTCGAGGGCGTGGACCTGCTGTTCGTCGGGCCGGGCGACCTTGGCGTCGGGCTGACGGCGGCGGGGCGCGGCGCGGAGTTGCCTGCCGCGATCGACCGGATCCTGGACGCCTGTGCCAGGGCGGGGCGCGCGGCGGGGCTGTTCGCCATGACGCAAGCGGCGCTCGCCCCCTACACGGGCCGCGTCGCACTGGGCATCGTCGGCAGCGACACCACGGTGTTGCACGCGGGCTTTGCAGCCACCTTTCAGACCCAGGCCTGATCCGGGTCCGGCAGCGGGATCGCGTCCAGCAATTCGCGGGTGTATGCCGCCTGCGGCGCGTCGAAGAGGGCGGCGGTCGGGCCTTCCTCGACGATCTCGCCCCGGTGCAGGACCAGCACGCGGGAACAGAGACGGCGCACGACGCTGAGGTCGTGGCTGACGAAGGCGAGCGTCAGGCCAAGGTCGCGCACCAGCCGCTCCAGCAGGTGCAGCACCTGCGCCTGCGAGGAGACGTCGAGGCCCGAGACGATCTCGTCCGCGAGGATGAAATCCGGCTCCAGCGCCACGGCACGGGCGATTCCGACGCGTTGGCGCTGGCCGCCGGAGAGTTCATGCGGGTAACGCGACGCGAAGGAACGCGGCAGGCCGACGTGATCCAGCGCCTGTTCCACCCGTTCGGCGATGCGGTCGAAGCCGTGCAGGCGCAGCGGTTCGGCGATGATGGTGCGGACGCGGTGGCGGGGGTTCAGGCTGGACATCGGATCCTGGAAGATCATCTGGAACCGCCGCCGCAGCGGGCGCAGCGCGTCGTCGCCCAGGTGGGTGATGTCCTTGCCGTCGAACAGGATACTGCCCCCGGTCGGTTCCAGCAGGCGCACCAGCGCACGGCCCAACGTCGACTTGCCGGAGCCGGAGCCGCCGACGATTCCGAGGACGGCGCCCTTGGGGATCGTGAAGGTGCAGCCTTTGAGAATCTCGATGCGCGGGGCCGCGCCCAGAAGCGGCTTGCGGGTCATGTCGGGCAGCGACAGGCGCAGATCGGTGACGCGGTAGAGGTCGGTCATTGCGCCATCTCCCGGTCCATCGCGGCGACTTCGGCGCGGGTGGCGGCCAGCACCGCCTCGGGCACCGGGTTCAGCCCGGCCAGCGGGTCGGTGTATTTCGGCGTCGCGGCCAGCAGGGCGGCGGAATAGGGGTGGCGGGGCGCGGCAAAGAAGTCGCGGACCGAGGTATCCTCGACCACCATGCCTTCGAACAGAACCGTCAGGCGCTGGCAGACCTTCGACACCACGCCAAGGTCGTGGGTGACGAACAGCAGCGCGGTGCCGTGCTGCTTCTGCATCCCCCCGATCAGCTTCAGGATCTGCTTCTGCACCGTCACGTCCAGCGCCGTCGTCGGCTC
>JAGRMS010000402.1 GCA_020441135.1 Pseudooceanicola sp. | reverse complement strand
CGGTAGCGGATGATCGGGAAGGCTTCCTTCGACAGCGAGGTAAAGACCAGTTCGCCCTGCTCGCCGTCGGGCAGCACCGCGCCGGTCGCAGGGTCGATGATCTCGGGGTAGAAGTGATCCTCCCAGATATGCAGGCCGTCCTTGGTTTCCACGCATTCGTTGGCGACGCCGGGGCCCATCACCTCGGACAGGCCGTAGATGTCGACGGCGTGCATGTCGAAGGCTTGTTCGATCTCCTTGCGCATCGCGTTGGTCCAGGGTTCGGCGCCGAAGATGCCGACCTGAAGCGAGCTGTCGCGCGGGTCCAGCCCCTGCGCGGCGTATTCGTCTAAGATCGACAGCGCGTAGGACGGCGTGACGGTGATGCCTTTGGGTTTGAAGTCCTCGATGAGACGGACCTGCCTTTGCGTCATGCCGCCGGAGACCGGCACCGTCGTCAGCCCCAGTGCGTCGGCGCCGAGGTGGATGCCGAGGCCGCCGGTGAACAGGCCGTAGCCATAGGCGTTGTGCAGGATGTCACCGGGTTTCAGACCCGAGGCGCGCAGGCTGCGGGCGACAACCTCACCCCAGACGTTCAGGTCGTTGTCCGAGTAACCCACGACGGTGGGCTGGCCGGTGGTACCGGAAGAGGCGTGAATGCGGCGAACCTTCTCGCGCGGGATGGCGAACATGCCGAAGGGGTAGTTGGCGCGCAGATCCTGCTTGACCGTGAAAGGGAATTTCGCGAGGTCCGCGAGGGTCTTCAGGTCGTCAGGATGCACACCCGCCGCATCAAATGCCGCCTTGTAGTGCGGGACGTTGCCATAGGCGTGGGCCAGCGACCATTTCATCCGGTCGAGCTGCACCGCCGCGATCTCGTCCCGGCTGGCGATCTCGATGGGGTTCAGGCTGTCGCGCGGCGGGGTGAGGTCTTTCATCACACCTTCTCCAGCAGTACCGCGATCCCCTGCCCCACGCCGATGCACATGGTGCAGATGGCGCGGTTGAGGCCCTCGTTGACCATCTGTTGCGAGGCTGTCAGCGCCAGGCGCGTACCCGACATGCCCAGCGGATGTCCCAGCGCGATGGCGCCGCCGTTCGGGTTCACGTGGTCGGCGTCGTCCGCCAGCCCAAGCTGGCGCATGACGGCAAGGCCCTGCGCGGCGAAGGCTTCGTTCAGTTCGATCAGGTCGATGTCGCCGATGGTCAGCCCGTGCTGGGCCATCAGCCGTTCCACTGCCGGGGCCGGGCCGATGCCCATGACGCGCGGCGGCACGCCGACGGTTGCCATGCCCGCGATGCGGGCGCGCGGAGTCAGGCCGTATTTGTGCACCGCCGCTTCCGAGGCGACGATCACCGCCGCCGCGCCGTCGTTGACGCCGCTGGCGTTGCCCGCCGTCACCGTGCCGCCCTCGCGGAACGGCGTCGGCAGGGCGGCGAGCTTGTCCAGCGTGGTGTCGCGGGGGTGTTCGTCGCGGTCGACGATGATCGGATCGCCCTTGCGCTGGCGGATCGAGACCGACGTGATTTCCTGCGCCAGCCGCCCCGAAGCAATCGCCTTCAGCGCCTTCTGCTGCGAGCGGAGCGCGAAGGCATCCTGCGACGCGCGGTCGATCTGGTAGTCGGAGGCGACGTTCTCGGCGGTTTCGGGCATCGAGTCGGTGCCATAGTGCTTGTGCATCGCCTTGTTGACGAAACGCCAGCC